>MWBI01000106.1 GCA_002068945.1 Candidatus Omnitrophica bacterium ADurb.Bin314 | reverse complement strand
CGCGGGCAGATCACCAGCTTGGCAAGCCGGATGAGCTGCTCCCACTGGTACCAATGCCGAAAGGGCGGGTCGCTGCCGGCGAAGCTATCCATACCTAAGAGCAGCGCCATTTGCTGTGCGGGGTCCAGGCGCTCGCGAAAGTGGAAAGCTTTAACCCGCATGTGGTGCTTCTGGATATCCAAATGCCCGAAATGGACGGTCTGACGGCTCTCCGGAAGATCAAGGAAAAACATCCCAAAACCAAGGTCATCATGGTGACTGCGGTCGAAACCCAGGACAAGATCGAAGAGGCCATGAGGGCCGGTGCCGATAACTATATCACCAAGCCCCTGAGCCTCGAATACCTTGAGAAGGATGTCCAGGAGAAGATCGACAGCCTGGCCGGGGTTTGATCTCCACTCGCCAAAAAGGACGGTTCGGATAGCGTTCATGACGGCCAGTTCGAAGGACCCACGTAATAAAAAGTTCGATTATCAGGAGGCTCTCCGCGATGTCGCCCGCAGTATGGTGCGGCTCAGGAAGCCGGACCGGCTCCTGAAAATGATCACCCGTTTCATCGACCGTCAGTTCGGGCTTCACCATACGACGATTCTCGTCCATGAGCCTTCCCGCAAGCGCTATGTTTTCGTCAATTCAAAAGGGATCCGGCGCGTCCCGGTCGGGCTCGTCAAATTCGATGCGGATCATCCCCTGATCCGCTGGTTTTTGATGGGACGGCGCAAGATGCCGTTTGGACAGGATTTTCTCCTTCTCTCCGATGTCAAAAAAATGCAGAACAAGGCCCAATTCCGTCTGGCCGCCAATTCCCGGTCTTCGGAGCTGACGCAGATTCAGAAAACGATGGAAATGTTGAAGGTGGAACTTGTGGTTCCGGGCTACTTCAAGCATGACCTTGTGGGAATCCTGATGCTCGGCGGAAAGTTCAGCGGCCGTTTTTTCACCGACCAGGAAATCCTTTTCTTCCAGACGCTCGCTAACGATTGTTCCATGGCGATCAAGACGGCCGAATACAACAATCGCCTGACGGAAAAGAACCGCGAGCTCGAGAAACGGCTTGCTGAGATTGAAAAGCTCCGTCACAAGGAACAGCGCACCTACTACGAAATCATTCGTTCCCTGGCCGAAGAGGTCGAGGCGAAATCGCCGACGGTCTTCGGGCACGTCTCCGAGGTGGAAAAGCTGGGCATGATGACCGCTCGCGAGCTCGGGCTCGATCTTTCCGGCCCCGGCAAGGATATCCTTTCTGCCGCCCTCCTTCTGCACGATGTGGGCAAGATCGGAATTCCCGACCAGATTCTGACCAAGCCCGGGCAGTTGACCGATGAGGAATGGAAGGTCATGAGGACCCATGTCGAGAAAGGGGCGAAGATCCTGGAGCCGCTTTCCGATTTCAAAAAGGTCAAAGAGATTATCATGGCCCATCATGAACGCTTTGACGGGACCGGTTATCCGAAGGGCCTAAAAGCCGCGGAGATTCCTATCGAGGCGCGTGTCGTCAGCGTGGTGGACAGTTTTCACGCGATCGTGTCCGGTCGCTGTTACCGGGAAGGGAGGCCTATTGAGGCCGCTTTTCGGGAGCTTGAACACTGTTCGGGGACCCAATTCGACCCCGTGGTGGTCGAGGCGTTCATCCGCGTTATCAGGAAAGAGATCGCCAAAGGGAAGATCGATGTTCCCGCGGCGCAGTCCTGAAATCTGCGTTTTCAGGGAAGAGGCTTGGGATTTGCCTTGCGCGGGGGAAGAGCCCTCGGTATAATGCGGCCCGTTTCGTGGAGCCTCAAAGGGGGCTTCCGCCAGACGGAGGGCCCTTAATTCTTCTTGCAAGAGAGGAAATCATATGGTGAAAAAGAAAAAAACGGTCAAAGCGAAGGTAAAAGCCAAGGCGAAATCCCGCCCTAAAGCGAAGGCTCGCCCCAAGGCCCGTCCGCGAATTTCCCGGATCAGGAAGGCCGCGTCGGTCGTCAAGGTCGTTCCGATCATGGGATATCGTGTTTCCAGGGTCTCAAAGTCCCCGAAGGGGCCCAGACTCACGAAGAGTCCTCTCGGCAAGTCGGATCTCAATGTCTTCAAAAAGATCCTCAGCGAAATGAAAAAAAAGATTGTCAGGAATATCCGGGCCATCGAGGATGAGAACCTCAATACCAGCCAGAAGGACCTCTCGGGGGACCTCTCCGGCTATGGTGTGCATATGGCCGATGTTGCCACTGACAGTTTTGACCGGGAGATCAATATCGGCCTTGCCGCCAACAAACAGCAGCTTCTGAACGACGTGGAAGTCGCCCTCAAGAAGATCGAGGAAGGTACCTTCGGTATCTGCGAGAAGTACGGTGTCGCTATTCCCAAGAAGCGTCTCATGGCCGCTCCTTACGTGCGGTTTTGCCTGCAGGCCCAGGAAGAGGAAGAGAAGGAGCCTCGTCGCAGTTGATCTTCTTTTACGGGTTGGTGGGGTTGGTTGTCCTTCTTGACCAGCTGACGAAGGCCCTCGCGGTCGCGTTCCTCTCGGAAAATTCAGCGGTCGCCATCCCGGGTGTCCTTCATTTGACACTTGTCAGAAATACCGGCGTGGCGTTTGGTTTTATGAGCGACCATAGCTCCCTGCTTTTCTCGGTCATCACCGTCAGTCTTGTCCTCCTGTTCATTCTCGTCGCGCGTTCCCGCGGCGCTTCTCTTTCCGAAAAGTGGGCGCTCAGTCTCATCCTTGGCGGTGCGATCGGCAACTGGATCGATCGATTCCGGATCGGCGCGGTCGTCGATTTTCTCGACTTCAGGATCTGGCCCGTTTTTAATCTCGCGGATACGGCCATCACGGTCGGGGTGGGGATTTATCTCCTGAGTATTCTCCGCGCCGAGAAAAAAGAATGATCCCCGTTCTGTTCTCGGTGGGCCCGTTCCATCTCTATTCCTACGGGGTTTGCCTCGCCTTGGGGATGCTTGCTTCGCTCTACCTGATGCGCCGCCGGGCCGCGCGCGAGGGGTTTCCGGCCCCGGACGATTGTTCCGATATGATGTTCTGGCTCTTCGTGTGGGGTTTTGCCGGCGCGAGGCTGTTTTATGTGGCGCAGAACCTTTCCGGTTATCTCGCGGACCCCCTCAGGATTTTCGCGGTCTGGGAAGGCGGGCTCATCTTCTACGGCGGAGCTGTTTCGGCTCTCCTCGGTTTTTTTGTTACCGTGAGGACTAAAAAGCTCTCGTTCTGGAGGTTCCTGGACTTTATCACGCCATATATTGCGTTGACGCAGTTCTTTGGAAGGGTCGGCTGTTTCCTGAACGGATGCTGTTTCGGGACCCGTTGTGAACTGCCATGGGCGGTCGAATTTTTGCAGTCAAATGGCCCGGTCCATCCCGCGCAACTCTATGAAGCCTTTTATTGTCTGTGCCTTTTCTTTTTCCTGAGGGCCCGGGACCGCCGCTCCCGTTTCGAAGGCCAGACCGGACTGCTCTACTTCCTGCTGTACGCGCTCGGGCGCTATCTGATCGAGTTTGTCCGCGAGCAACCCGCTTACTGGTTCGGTTTCACGATCAATCAATGGATCAGCGTGGCGATGATTCTTGTGGCCTTTGTGGTGTTCCAGGCCCGCCGGCGCGGAGCGGACAAGCGGTCATGAGCCGCCGCCGTTTTGACGAATTTATCGTTGAAGAGCTTGAGACCCAGAAACGACTCGACGTTTTTCTCGCCGCGAAACTCTCGGACCGCCACTCCCGCGCGCAGCTTCAGAAGCTGATCCGGAACGGAGGCGTGCTTGTGAACGGAAGGGCTGTCACGCCTCATTATGCCATCAAGCCGGGCGAGAAGGTCTGCGTCGAAAAACTCGAACAATCGCACGAGGACCTTCCGGCGGAGGCGATCCCGATAGAGGTTCTTTACGAGGATGACGAAGTGATCCTCGTGAACAAGCCGGCGGGGATGGTCGTCCATCCCGCCCACGGGAATCCGAATCACACACTCGTGAACGCGCTGCTCTTCCACGTCCAGAACCTGTCCCACGAAGGAGATCGTGTTCGTCCAGGCATCGTCCATCGTCTCGACAAGGACACCTCAGGCGTCATGGTAGTCGCGAAAACGGATATCGCGCACGCGAAACTTGCGAAGCAATTCAAGGATCACACGATTGACCGCGTCTATCACGCCGTCGTCCGGGGTGTTGTCCAGCATGACGAGGGGGTCATCGAGGAACCCGTTGGCCGGGCGTTTCTGAATCGGAAGAAAGTGATCGTGAAGCCGTCGGGAGGCAAGGACGCCGTCACGCATTTTCGCGTCCTCAAGCGGTTCGCGAAGGGAACACTGGTCGAGATTCGTCCGAAGACCGGCCGCACGCATCAGATTCGCGTGCACTTTGCCCACCTCGGGCATGCCGTTCTCGGAGACACCTTCTACGGTATTCCATTCCCCCCGATCCAGCGCCAGGCTCTCCACGCGTCCGCGCTCGGTTTTGAACATCCGAAGACCGGCAAGGGGATGTCATTCACGACCGAATTGCCAGAGGATATGCGCGAGCTTATCCGTTTCCTTGAGCAGGACCGCTGACCATAAAAAAGTAGAGCCCTGCCTGCCGTTCGCTTATAATTTACGGATTCGTCCCGGTAATTCTCGCCGCCGTTCCGGGGAAAGCTTGAAGTGTCTTGTGCCCGGTTTTTAATATGAGGGAGATTTTGCAAGGTGAATCCCGTTCACTGGCTGTTCTTTATCGCCACGGTCGGTCTTTCCGCGGCTGTTGCGTTTTACGGTATCTGGGTGCGCGGACGTTACTCGATGCCGGGGGTTGCCTCGTCCCTGACAGGTTGCGACGCCGCACGGCTTGTGCTCGACAGGATGGGGATGGCCCACGTGAGCATCACTCCGGTCGGGGGAGGGAAAAACCCGGACGGATTGTCAGAGTCGGACGGGTTCTTCCTCCCCAGACGCATTTATGACGGCCGTGATCTGGTCTCTCTCGTCCGCGCGGCGAGGCTTGCCTTTGTGAAGGGGCAACTTTCGAACGCGGTCTTCTGGGAGCATCTCAAAAGAAAAATGGTCTTCGCGGCACGCGTGACCGTTTTCCTCGGATGGATATGTTTTCTGTCCGGTGTTTTTATCCGCGGATTGGGATTCCTCATGCCGTTGGGTCTTGGCGCATTTTCGGTTGTGGTCCTTTTTTCCTTTCTGGACCTTTCGTTTGAGCTTGAAATGGAAGAGCGCACTTCGAAGATGTTCAAAGACGCCGATTGCTTCGAACCGCATGAACTTGTCTGCTTCAGGAAACTGAACCTCGCGATGTCCCTCGAAAGGATCGCGTGTCTCGTCCGCCTGCCGTCCGATTCCGTGAGCGGTCTTTTCGTGAGGTCCCGCCATGGCGTTTAAAGACCTGAGAGAATTTCTCCAGACACTCAAGCTGGAAGGGGATCTGGCCCGGGTCTCGACGCCGGTCGATCCGGAGCTGGAAATCACGGAGATCTATGACCGCGTCGTGAAAAAAGAGGGCCCCGCGCTTCTTTTCGAAACGGTCAAGGGTTCGGACATGTCCCTTGCGATCAATCTCTTCGGCAGCGAAAAACGCATGGCGATGGCCCTGGGGGTGAAAAAGCTCTCCCACATCGCGGAACGGATTGAAACTCTCCTGGACACCAGGGTCCCGAAGAGCATGTGGGAAAAGCTCTGGATGTTGCCGAAACTGCTTGAATTGAGCGCGATCCTCCCGAAGACCGTCAGTCACGGCCCCTGCCAGGAAGTGGTTGTCCATCGCGGCAAGGGGTGGATGCTGAGCCGGCTTCCGGTGCTCCGGTGCTGGCCGAAGGACGGGGGGAAGTTCATCACGCTCCCGATGGTCTTCACGAAAGACCCTGTGACCGGGAAGCGGAATGTCGGGATGTACCGGATGCATGTCTACGATGACGAAACGACCGGGATGCACTGGCAGATCCACAAGGACGGCGCCGAACATTTTAGACGGCTCACAAAAGGCGGCAGGGAAAGGTTGCCGGTGGCCGTTGTGATAGGATCGGATCCGGCCACCATCTTTTCCTCCGTCTGCCCCCTGCCGTACGGCATGGACGAACTTATGTTCGCGGGATTCCTCCGCCAACGGCCCGTTGAACTTGTGAAATGCAAAATGGTCGACCTTGAAGTCCCGGCGAACGCCGAGATCGTCCTGGAAGGATATGTGGAGGAAGGGGAAACGCGACTCGAAGGACCGTTTGGGGATCACACGGGTTTTTATTCCCGCGCGAAGGATTTTCCCGTGTTCCATGTCACCTGCATGACGCATCGGAGAGATCCTCTCTACGTGACGACCGTGGTCGGCCGCCCGCCGATGGAGGATTGTTACATGGGCCGTGCGATCGAACATATCTTCCTGCCGTTCATCCGGAAACAGTTCCCCGAGATCATCGATCTCCATCTGCCGTGGGAAGGCGGCATGCATAACTGCGTGATCATTGCCCTCCGGAAAGCGTATCCCGAGCAGGGGAAAAAGGTGATCCACGGCCTTTGGGGGCTCGGGCAGCTGATGTTTTCGAAGACCGTGATTGTGCTGGCAGATGCAAAGCAGGACAGCACTTCCGAACAGAAAATAGCCATTTCCGTGAAAGGCATGATGTTTAAATAAGCGTTAACAGAAGAAAAAAAATAAAATTCTGTTGCCATTTATTAAAAAAACCGTATCTTTGCATTCGCTTTTAAAATGAAGCATCTGCCGGAAACAGTAGATAATATTTTAAAGCAGGATTCCGTAGCTCAGCTGGTAGAGCAATACACTTTTAATGTATGGGTCCTGGGTTCGAATCCCAGCGGGATCACAGGTGCCAAACCCAAACGCTTGCATATCAGAGGATTGCAGGCGTTTTTTTATTTTGGGGTAAACATAGGGTAAACATTCTCAAAAAATATTCACAATTGAATATAATCCCTTTCTTTCTGCCCTTGCTGCAAGGTTTAATTGTTGATACTTATTTAGTTGTGTGCTGTAATACTT
>MWBI01000105.1 GCA_002068945.1 Candidatus Omnitrophica bacterium ADurb.Bin314 | reverse complement strand
GCAATGGAGTTGGAACCTTCGGAACCCAGGGAAACGTTCGCCGTCCAGGTGGTCGAGGCGTCCGCCGCGGCGACCAGCTTTCCTTTCACATAGACCGCGCTGTAGGCTTCTTTGGTTCCGCTCAGCGTGACTGTTGATTGATTGGTCAAAAGGACACACGCCGGATCCAGCTGCGGAAGCGCGGGCGCTGAAGCATCCGTCCCGTTAAGCCGGAGATAAAAAGTTCCGGAGGTGCGGCTGGAGGCGGTATTTCCCGGCTCCACATAAAAATTGATCGCGCGAATCCTGGAAAGATCCACTTTCGACCGGATCAGACCGAGATCCATCACCCAATAACGCTGCGTGGAACTTGCCACTTGAGTTAACTGAAAACCGGCGGTATTGCCCCCGGCGTCTTCAAAGCGGACATTCACCGTGTGGGCGCCCCCGGTAAGTCCGACCGTCAGATTGCCAAGCCCCGAAAGGTTGCCGGTCTCCTGACCCACCGTAGAGTAATCATTAAAATCCACGGTGATCCCCGACTTCGTCCCCGCCGTTTTGACATTGTATTTGACCGCGAACCGCCCGGACGAAAGGCTGATCGCCGTGGCACCGCTGGACCCCTCCATGAGGTGCGGCGCCGGATTCCCGGGCAGGGTTGTCACGCTGGTCGAAGAAAGACCGGGGGTATATGAGATCACGACCGGCCCGGCCGCCATTTCCGCCGTGTAGGCTTTTTCCGTCATTCGCACCCTCAGAGGCGCGTACGGATCGGCCACTGCAGCGCCTGCGACCGGGACGGACATCCAGCTAAGCGAAAAGGAAAGGGCGACTGCAATGACCTTTTTCATTGAATCCTCCGTAAAAATTTATTTGGTAAAGGATAGCATCTATTGCGGGAACCGGATAGGGCCCCGCGTTATTTTTTTGATCTTTCAACCCGTAAATCTGTTCGTGATCGGCATACGGCGGCCAAACCAGGCCTTTTCGGAAACGCGAAGAACGGGCGGCGCCTGCCGGCGTTTGTGTTCGCTGCGGTCCACCTTGCGAACGGTATCACGGATCACCGCCGGGGAAACCTTCCCTTTCATCTTGCGCACAATCTCATCACAGCCAAGGTTCTTCTCGATGTACGCGCGAAGGATCGCATCCAGGACATCGTAGGGCGGTAGCGAATCCAGGTCCCTCTGGTTCGGCCGGAGTTCAGCGGACGGGGCCTTCGTCAGTGTCGCCTCCGGGATCACGGCGCGGATCGAATTCCTGTGACGCGCAAGCCGGTAGACATCGGTCTTATAGACATCGCCGATCACGGCAAGCCCTCCTGCCATGTCACCGTAAAGCGTGCAATACCCCACCGCGAGCTCCGATTTATTCCCCGCCGCAAGCAGCAGCCGCCCCCCGCTGTTCGAAAGATACATGAGTTCGAGGCCGCGCAGCCTCGCCTGCAAATTCTCCATGGCCAGGCTATGGACTCGCTTGAAGTCTTTGCCCTGACGGGCCCCGTGGAATGAGTCCCGGATTCCTTTCAAAAAAACTTCATACATCGGTTCGATAGACCGTGTCTCAAATTCGATCCCGAGGTTCCTCGCCAGAATTTCCGCGTCCTTCCAGCTCCCTTCAGAGGAATACGGACCGGGCAGCGTAACGCCCTTCACAGCATCCTTCCCCAAAGCATCGACGGCTATCGTTGCCACTAACGCGGAATCAATACCCCCGCTCAATCCGATCAGGGCCTTCCCGAACCCGTTTTTGCGGAAATAGTCCCGGACGCCAAGGACAAGCGCCTGGTACATCTCCCCCACCGAATCCAACCTCGTAGGTTGGATTGGTTCACCGGCCAGGAGGAGGCGTTCTTCGAAAGCGGGTGCCTGAAATGTCACACGCCCCCGGGAGTCGCAACAAAAACTCCGGCCGTCAAAAAGGAGGTCATCCTGCCCGCCGACCTGATTGACATAGATCATGGGGACCTGATAACGCCGGACATGAGCGCGCACGAGCGCCTCGCGTTTGGCGCCCACGCCTTCAAAATACGGGGAGGCCGAGATATTGATGACAAGATCGGCGCCCTTTCGTTTGAGTTCCGCGAGCGGCTTGACATCATACGCGGCGTCCCGGATATCCTCGCAAATTGTCAGACCGATCCGGTGCCCCCGGAACGGCATCACGCACGGTTTATTCCCCGCCCGGAAAAAGATCTGTTCGAGCAAAACATCGCAGGTCGGCAAAAGACGCTTGTGGTAAATGGCGCGAACCTTCCCGGCCTCAAGCCACGCCGCGGCGTTGAATGAGAAGGAAGTGTGGGGTGCGAAGTCACGGCTTTTCCTTTTCGTCGCGCACCGTACCCCGCACGCCGGACCGGCATTTATAAAACCGAGGACAACGGCAGTCTTGAGACCCCGGGTGGCTGCCGCAATCTTCTTCAATTCGCGAAGACCGGCTTCGATAAAACTTTTCTTGTTGGCGAGGTCCCAGACGGGATATCCGCAAAGCGCACACTCGGGGAAAACGACCAGATCGGCGCCCTGCGCGGAAGCCTCCCGGATCCAGCGGAGCATCTTCGCGGCATTCCCCGGACAATCTCCGACCGTGGGGTTCATTTGCGCGATCGCGATGCTCAGAGGTCTCTTTTCTGCTCTCATAGAATCCGGATTATATCACAGCGTCGCGGCCGCCAGGCGCGGAAGAGCGCAAAATAATAATCCGCGCGCCGCGGCGCGTCCGCAGAAATTATGCCGCTGTCGCCGTCGCTCTCTCCTGCGCAAAAATCTGCGTCAGGATGGCGGCAAGACCCGCGAGAGCGTTGCGGTCCATCTCGAAAAAGCCGTCCTTCTTCCGGAGCGCATCCGCGACCCTTTGATTGAGCAGCGTCCACGCGTCGTTATCCAGACGGACATTCAGCATCGCGGCGCCCATCGCCAGATAATCACGGGCCGGCGCGAGATCAGCGCGCTCCCCGAGGTCAGACACCAGCGCGGTCTCCGCGATCTTCTCGCGGATCGCGGCGTACCTTGCGCCTTCCAGCAGCACGAGCACATCGCAGGGTTTCATCCCGAGACGGTATGCGAGCGCGGCGCCCGCCCCCGTCACCGCGCGAATCATATCCCCTTTCGCGGCCGGCACGATCTCAAGCCGCCCGAGCACGGGATTGCCCTTCAGGTCGCGCACATGCGCGAACGACGCGAGAACCGACCGCGCCGTATCCGCGGAAATCCCTTCCGCGACATAGGCCTTCCGAGGTCCGGAAGGCCTATGTCGCGGAAGGGATTTCCGCGACATAGGCCTTCCGGACCTCGGTGTTCACGATCATCGCGAACACATCGCGTGCGATCTGCCCGATCTCCGGGAGACCCGAAACAGGCACGACCAGACCACCCTTGGCGTCGGACGGCGCCAAAAGCAGACCGGGATCGGACGAAGCCGCGGCCGAGAACGCCTTCAGCGCATCCGAAATCCCCGTAAGGTTGAGAGCCGCCTGGACTTCCCGCACCGACTGCAGGATCTCGGCAGACGTGGCATCAAGAGCCAGCACCCCGCCATGCGCCACCGCCGCGAGCGTGCGGTCCGAAAGCCTCTCTTCGCGAAGCAACTTCAGCTCCATACCGAGGCCGTTCGCGACGGCAAAGCGATCCACGACCGGCAACGGCTCTTCTGTCTCCTTCACCGTCTTCCGCACCCGCTTCCTCACCGGTGCATTGGCCGTCATCCTCAGCTCCGCCCTCGTCTCCTTCGGCGCCACCTGCGATCCAGCCCTCGCGGCTTGAGCGCCTTGCGGCACGATAGAGCGATTATCCAAAACGATTTGAGATGGATCGATCAGGTTTGAGAAAAAAGCACCCTCATCTCCCATCAACAAGCGGAGTTCGGGGCGGGATTTGTGATCGGCAAGCTGCCTTTCGTAACGCGTCACGCGATCCTGCGCTTCGGCCTCCTGTTTTTTCAGGATCGCAAGACGCCTGGATTCATTAGACCTCGGATTCCGTAATTTTGCCGGATCCCGCTCCAGCATCCCGATCTCGTTCCCAATCACGTCACGGTCCGATCGCGCGCGCCGCAGAAGGGACTCCAGCCGCTCCCCGTCCGCGTCATAAGAAGTCTCCCCCGCCGGTCTGCTCTCCCGGACTTTCCCGCCGGAGACAAATTCATCCCCGAAGCGATTTTCACTTCGGGCGCCCAGGCGGTCAGAGGTGCCTGATGATACAACCTTTAAAAATGCAGCGATCTCGGAAAAGATTCTGCCGCCGCCCTGAGCCAAATACGCATCCCACACCGTCGATGCGAAAGACTTGTCCTTGATCGAACGAAATTCATCAAGGGTCAACGTATTGCGTATAGAACGCGTCTCTTTGACCAGTCTTCGAATTCTATCTTTATCCCGATCGCTCAGAGGCTCATAAAGCGTCTTGCCCGGATCAAGCAGTCTCTCGGCGCTCAATTCGCTGTTCCTTTGTTCAATATACCTGGAAATGGAGTCGATGATCCTCGCAGACTCTTCCTCGACCTGATCGGCCGACATATGATCGGGACCGTAGAGACGCAATATGTCGGCGTTCAGCCCCGCAAGATATTTATCATCCGCAGAATCAGCAAAATAATTCGCCAAGGGAAGGATCCCCATCTCCCCCATAGCAAGCGCCAACTCCCTCTCGGTAGCCTCCCTGTTTTTCTCTAACATAAAGAGGGTTTTGCGTACGATCAGCCCCTTCATAAAATTAATCTGCTTGAGCAAAACCACACCTTCGCTCAGGATGCCTGTGTAATGCAGATATTCGTGATGCACCACGCCGGAAAGAAGGAATTGGTTTTTGAATATTTCAACCGCCAGCCCCATATCAATCGGGGTTTCCCTCGATCGGACCTCCATGGTCCTTTTCACCTCATGAGGAATCGAACGGTCCCCGTCGATCTCAAACTGGAAATGGATGAGCCCCACGACATTAAACCAGTAACGGCGAAAGTCTCCAAGAATGATGGAGTCGATCTTCGGTTTATCCTGGATTGAAAAAAGTCTGAGCGGATACTTTTTCAGAAAACCCAGCATTCCGGGATTTTCCCTGAAAAGGCGGCGAATCCTCTTTTGAACTCCGGAATACTGTTCGCGCACCGCCTCAGTACCGAGAACCCACGTCATCCCTTCAACGATCTTCTCGATCGCTTCCCTCCTCGAACATTTGGCGGGCAGTCGCACCTCACGACTGAGCATATCGGGATCTTCCATGGCCTGATTCGCCAGCGCCAACGAATCACTACCGCCTATCTTCCGAAGCGCTGTTACGGCCGCTTGGCGCACGTAAACCGGATTTTCCAGCCTGTCCTGGGCGAGACTGCCGAGAAAAGACACCATCGCTAACCTGGCACCCGCATCTTCGAACCGTACGTCTCCAAACGCCTCCAGGATCACGGCATCGAAATCCTCCTGCGCACGCGCTTCGGCCACCGCCTCATCCACGCCGGACACTTTTCCCAAACGCTCGTTCAGTTCTTCGCGGCTCAGTGTCGCGCGTAACAATCGCTCAAACTCCGGATCATCTTCCGGATCATCGGATTGGGGCGACAAATGCTCAGCGGCTTCCGGCCCGGGGGAAAAACTGTAATGAACCGCGGAACGGACACCTTTTGCCGGGGCAAAGGCGTTTCGAATTTTCATGAAGTATCTGAATTTCTGAAAGACTTCTATCAGGTCCTGCGATCCCGAATCGGTCGCAGCCATCGCCGCTTTCAGGAAAAGCTCGCGGAATCGCTTAATGGGGAACCTTTCCAGCATACTACGTAATTCTCTTTCCTTCGCCGCAAAGACCTCCGGATCCACGGGCGATATACGCATGTGTTTCTCATTGCCCGACTCCTCCTCAGCCTGCCAGGTCTTTATCATCGCGACGGCTGCCTGCCTCGCCCGAATGTTTTCTTCAACCGCACTGATCCTCTTCAGATAAAACTGCATCTGGCGCAAAATACCGTCCAGTATTTGCTGACGTCGCGAGGGGTTCACCCGGGATATGGAACGGCGGTATCGATTCATGGACAAATGTTTGTTAGTCCGGACCAGGTTCGCCAAAGTGAACACCATCAACGCCGTCCAGATCCAGAAACCCACGGGATGTTCATTCATGAAGTAACTTAAAAAATCATCATCCCCGCTCCGGTACATTCCGGCAAACGCGGCAAGCGGCGTCACAAGCCCGGTCAGCAACGCCGATCCCGCTTTTCGCCGCACGTCCGTAGTCCGGACCTCGGCACGAGGTTTGGCGGCAAAAATGTCCAGATTAACACGCACCCGGGGAGCATCCTTGTGGGCATTCGCGATCGTCACCCCAGCGCCGCCGGCCCTTCTCCCAAGATCACGAGCCGCTTGATAATTCGCAAGAACAATCGGTCCCCGGCGGTCGGACACAAGCCGGATCTTTTCATCGAGAATATTGGGAGACCCCTGCGACAGAAGGATCTCCAGACTCTCCAGAAACTCCCTCCCCCATCTTTTCCAGGAAACATGTTCCACCACAAAACCGGAATGCGCCGGATTTTCATGCATGGCGGCTTCGATCTTTTTACGCATCGCGCCGGTCGCCAAAGGGTAAAGCTTTTCCGGATCCATCCTTGCATTACGGATCACCCTTAAAACAGGTCTGACAGCGGCCGCGATTACTCCCGCAGCCGCCAGAAACACGCCCGTCAGCCTCGGGAGCACCCTCCTCCCGGCTGCAGCACCTTCCCCCCGCGCTTCCAATCGGTCTGAGGCGGCTACACCCTGTTCCCCACGGGCGGCCTCCGGTATCCTCTTCCTCTCCTGATAAAGAGAACGGAGACTG
>MWBI01000104.1 GCA_002068945.1 Candidatus Omnitrophica bacterium ADurb.Bin314 | reverse complement strand
CCCTTTTGAACCCGGAACTGGGCGCTGAAACCCCACTTCGCGTTTGAATCCGAATAAACGGGAGGCGTGATCCCCGGGGTACCGCCTTCCGCTTCGGCGGCCGGCGTCACGACCACGCGTTCTTCGGAAAGAGTGTAGGTTTGGACGCCGTCTTTCGATTTCCAGCTGTAAGTGACGTTCGCGCCGCTCGTCATCCTCGTGTAATAGGTACTGTCCATAACATCCAAAAGCGCGGCGCGATACTGGGCCCGGAGTTCCGGTGTGCCCAATTGACCGGCGCGATCATTGACGTCAGTGATATCGACATACACCTGCTCGCTAAAAGCCCATTTTTCGCCATCCCTGAATGTCCGCGTGACCTCTTTGGTAACCGGATCGATGATCTCCGCAGAGAGGATCCTTACCCTTTCTTTTGAAAGGCCATAGGTCTTCCCGCCATCCTTCGATTTCCAGCTATAACTGACATTCGCTCCGCTCGTGGTCCTCGTGAAAACCGTCGCATGGTCCGTGTCCGCAAGCGCGCTGTCATATTGGCTCCGTAGCTCCAGGGTCAAAAGAAAGGAACCCAGGCTCCCCTCAGTCGCAGAACCGAGGAGGGGCAGGACAAGCGTCTGCTCGCTGAACGACCATTTCAGCTCCTCGATGTAATCAAGCTCCGTCGTTCCGGCCTTGACCTTATAGACAACTTCCCCGTTCAGGTATTTCACGGACCCGTCGGGATTGGTGTCCGCGATATAGGTCTTTTCCAGCGACTTCGCCAGCGAGTAGGTTTTTCCTCCACTCAGGGATTTCCAGCCGTAGCTGATCTCTTTTCCGGTCACGATCTTTGTGTAGACCGTCGCCGTATTATTTTTCGTCTCGTCAAAAGCATTTTTGTACTGCTGCCGGTATTCGGCATCCATGCTTTCAAGGATCCCGGGATTCTTGTCGTAGGATACCTCGTCCGAACTCACCTGGAACTGGGTGCTGAAGGTCCACCGAGCGCTCGTGATCGCCCCCGTTTCGCTGCGGATTCCCTCTCCGGAGAGGGAATAAGTGCGCGCCTCATCCCTGGACCGCCAGCTGTAGCCGGTCTCCACTCCGCTCGAAGAACGGGTGTAAACCGTAAATTCATCCACGTCATCGGTTGTCTCGTTTGGTGACCCGTCTTCGTTCAGATCGAGCGCGTCACGGATATCGGCGATCTGGTCCTTGTCGGTAAGATTAACGACAGCTACGGCAATGATCGATTTCACGACAGCGACCTGCTCCGAAAAAGACCACTTTTCGGCATCCTTAAAGACTCCGGAGGCCGTTTCCACTTTCACTACCGTCTTGACGAGCGTGAAGGTCCGGGCTCCATCCTTGCTCTGCCAGGAATAACTGACATCACCGCCGCTCACGCTCTTCGTAAAGGCCGTCGACGCCGGCGTTTCGGCCAGAACTTTCAGGTAGTGCTCGCGGAGCTCCCGGGTTTCCAGCAATAACTCCCTGCCCACCATCGCGCCGTCCGCGTCCGCGTGCCTGGCGATCTCATCGCGAAGCACCAGCGTCTCGGAACTGATGTCCCACTTTTCAACTTCCTTGTACGTGGATTTGTAAATGACCTTGCCGGCGGCATCACAACGGACGCGCTCCACCCCGTTGACGGTTTCGGTTTCAGGGTCATAGATCTTCTGCCGCGACGGGGAAAGACGGTGCGTCGTGTACCCGTCCAGGTCCTGCCAGCTGTAGGAGACCGAGCGGCCGCTCACCACTTTCGTAAACACCGTGGCGTTGTCGACGTTGTCGGTAAGGTCATCCGCCAGGATGTCGAGGGCATCCAGGTACTGCCGTTCCGCGGCGTCCGTCTCGAATTCGGCGCCGCTCCCCGACACCGCGGCCTTCAAAACTTTCGTGCTGACCGCAAAACTCCACTTCGGACGTTCCTCATAAGTCCGGTCCGTCACGTTACCGTCCGCATCCCTTGTTTCGGTCTTCAGCGTCTTCGCGGTCGTGAGCCCAAGCGTGCAGGACTTCGCGAGGTCCTGACTCCGCCAGCTGATGCTGATATCCCGGCCGGTCAGGGACAGCGTCACCGATCCGAGCGGATCAAAATCGTCCAGCCGGAGCGCCTCGCTGAGAGCGGCGGCCATTTCGGGGTCCTCAAAAGAAGGGACGTACCGCGCGAGCGCGGCCCGCGAAAGCGTCATCTGCGTGCTGAATCCCCACTTCGCGTAGGCGGGCGCGCCGGTCGCGGGATCGACCGTCCTGGACGCGCTCATGACGTAGCTGCGCCCCCGATCCCTGCTCTGCCAGGAAAAACTCTCTTCGGCGCCGATCGTGGACTTGGTGAAAATATCTTTTGCGGTATCAAGAATGGCAACGTCAAAATCACTGCGCATATCATCATCCAGAAAACCGGCGTACGCGTTCAGGACCGTCGCGTCGGCCATCGTATCGGTCTTGAAACTCCACTGAAAGACCGGCCCCTGAACCCCGGTCACCACCGCCGGCTCGCGGCTGAGGGTGTGCATTCTCCCGGTCGCCTCATCTTCCCACGAGTAGGTCACGGTATCACCCGTAACCGTTTTGGTATACCAGGTCGCGAGTCCCGCCGCCTTACCGGTCACGGCATCATGAAACTGCTTGCGAAGCAGTTTTGTCTCGAGAAAAGCCTCGTTAGCGAATCCCGCACCGGTCACCTCCTCCAGCAGGACGATGACCTCGGAACGGAAAGACCATTTTTCGGAAACGTTGTACTTGTAGTTCCCGCCTTCCATCGCGTAGACCACCTTCCCGTTCGCGTCAACGGACTCGGGGATCAGCTCATAGGTCTTGCTCGCTCCGACCACGTAAGTCGTCAACTCGTCCGGATCGGTCCAGCGGTAGCTCACATCGTCCCCCGAGATCGTCCGGTTGTAGATCGTCGATTCGTCCGTAAATCCGAGGGCGGACAGATAATGCTCTTTCTGGACCGGATCAGGAAGCTTGTCCGAAAAACCGTTCACAAACTCCTTCGCGACGCGGTCCATCGCGGAGAACGAGTAACTGTAAGTGTTCCGCAGGGACAGAACACCGTCCTCGATGTGTTCCATGAGGCTCCTGGTCCCGCTCAGGCTGTACGTGACGGCACCGTTGCGGCCCGTCCACTTGTAGCTCGTGTCCGTCCCGCTCTCGGTCTTCGTGTACTTCGTCCAGCTCGCCGTGTCGCGGATGGCGCGAAGGTATTGTTCCCTCGATGGACCGGCGGGCAGGTTCTCCGCGTAGAGCTCGACCTCGCTTCTCCGGACGCGCGTCTGGATATTGAAATCCCATTTACCGACCGCCTCGGCGGCGCCCGAAACCTTCGCGAAAGTCTTGGTCAGGGTATACGTCCTCGCGCGGTCAGGGCTTGCCCAGGAGTAGCTCACATCCTTCCCGGTCTGCGTCATCATCAGATCGGTGCCGTGGTCCATATCCGCGAGCGCTTTCAGGTACTGCGTTTTCTTTTCGGGCGTCAGATAATCTTCTTTTCCCGACACGGCCGTCTGGGAAACGCGTTCCGCAACGGAGAACGTGAATGTCCAGTTATCCCCGTAAACATCGGGATCTTGCGATACGAGGACCCTGGCGCGCTCCTGGTTCAGCGTGAAGGTCCTGGATCGGTCGGGAAGTTCCCACGAATAACTGAACCCCTCCTTGTTCATCGTCATCGTAATCAGGATCATGTTGTCGGGATCCTGCAGGATCTCAAGCGCCGCGAGAAACCGGGCGTACTGGGAGTCCGCATCACCCCGGTCTCCCGGAAGGCTCGTGAACGACTCGCCGCCGGGGACAAGCTGCTTGATGTAATCCGCATCGATCCTCGCGTAACGCTGGGAAACTGAAAAAGCCGTCTCGGCTTCATAGGTGATGGTCCCGTCCATTTCCGTGATCGCCACGGAACTGCAGGCGAGAGAATAATTCTTGATGCCGTCCGCGCTCGACCAGTTGTAGCTGACCTGATTCCCGCCCCGGGTGTCGATCGTCTCGGTTTTCGTGAACGAGGTCACAAGTTCGGTGCTCTCCGCCAGCGCGAGCCTGAAAAATTCGATCTCACGGGGCGTGATCGAGGCCGCGCCCTTCGGACGGTCGATCTCCGCGTTAACGACCGGCCAGTCCGCGGCGTTCAGCGTGGCGACGTAAGCCTTGATGTCGGCGGAAAGGCCGGCGGACGCGACTCGCGCCTTGAACGCCGCAAGGTCGGGGGCATTTCTGAGCGCCCCGGTCAAGGCCGCCGCCTCATCAAGAGGATACACCGCCGAGATCAGCGCGTTCGTGATAACGAGAGGATCGCGCATGACGGAAACGACCGCCTGCCAGTCCTTTTCGGATAAACCGCCGCTTCGCACCCGGGTGGCAGTGTCAAGCGGCCCGGCGATCGCGTCTTTCAGTTCATCAGGCAGGGATGAACCGGCCACAAGCGCCTTGAAATCGGCGAGCGATGCGGCGTTAAGAAGACCCATGATCGTCACACCCGAGGCCCCATCGACCAGCGGCACCAGCACGCGCGCGAGCTGGTCAAGATAGGCCGTCGCGATCACCGCGCGGCTGACCCGCGTCTGCGTCGTGAACGTCGCTTCCTGCGTGAAGTTCTCCGCGTCGCCGACCGCCACCTTGATGTCGACCGTGATGGTGTACGAAACATTCGAATCGAACGACGATGTCCACTGATAACTCTTGTCCTTGCCGCTGCCCTCGATGCGGTAGAAGACCGCGTTCGGATCGTTCAGGGCGGCGAGCGCGGCGCGGCGCATTCCCTCGTCGCGCATCAGGGGAACAACATCCAGCACCTCGGCTTTTTCAACCCGGGTCATGAACTGCGGCTGTTCCGGGTCCCCGGCGCCTTCAAAAAAAGCGATCCGGAGCTGTTCGGAATCGTAGCCGGCCAGATCATAAAAATCGCTTTCGGGCGTCCACGCGGCGGCCGCGAATGATCCGGTCGAGATCCTGACACGCGAAACAGGCCAGTCCCCCGCCGCCACGCGATCTCCGAACACTTCCGCGGCCGTCTTGCCTTTGGGAGTCACGGCGTCGTCCGCACCGACTGAAATTGTCTCGATGTACTGGACCCGATCGATCAGGTCCGGCGTGGAAGGATCGAGGTCCCGATAGTCTCCCGTCACGGGGTCCAATTCAAGGCTGAGGATCGCTGAGCGCATGGACTTCCCGTCTTCGGAAACGATCACGTAGCCGGTCCACTTCAGCGTTCCGTCCTCCGCCGCGCCCTCAACAAGCCGGACCACCGCGCGGTCCCAGTTCGGGTCACTGGCAAGCCCTCCCAGCAGCAGCTCGCGGATCGGCGCGGCGCCGAAGCGGCTGTCCGTAAGCCCGGCCGGAGCTTCCTCCACGGCGGCCAGACCTTCGGGAAGGGTCGCCACTTCCTCCCGGCTGATCCGGGTGCTCTTTTTAAAACTCGCGTTCGCCTTTCCAAGCAGAGAATGAACGTCCTCCGTGATCGTGTAGCTCACCGTCGGATCCGAAACGCTCGCCCAGGAACAGGTTATGTCGTCCCCCCCGCTCCGGGACATGGTGAAGCTCTCTCCGTCGGCGATCGCGGCGCGGGCGTTCCTCCGTTCATCGCTTTCCTTTTCGATCTCGTCAAAGGCACTGGGAATCTGGTCGAGAAGCTTGAGCATGTGAGCGCGGCTCACGCGCTCGACAAGCGTGAATTTCGCGACGGTCGCGTACCCCGCCGTTTCACCTTCCCCGACGGGGACTTTCTCATCCACGGAAACACTGTAGCTGACCCTGGCGTCATACGAGCTGGACCACTGATACGTCGGGGGTTTCCCGTTCGCGGTATTCCTGAAGAAAGCGGCGCCGGGATCCGCGAGCGCCTCATCCGCCTGCTCCTTCTGCCGCAGGTCCGCGATGAGATTTTTTCCGGAAGCGTCCGTGAGCGCGGCGGCAAGATCGTTCCGGGAAATACGCTGATTCTCCGAAAAATTAAGCTCCACCCTGAAGCTCGCGTAGCTTCCATCCTCGAGCTCCTCGCCGACCGGCACGTGAGTGTTCACACCGAGCGTGTAGTTCTTGTTCGGGTCCGAATCGCTTGTCCACTGGAAACTCGGATCATCGGTCCCGGCTTGAGATCTGTAAAAGATACTTCCGTCATCGAGCGCCGCCGCGATCAGCGCCGTCTGCGTTTTATATTCCGTTTCAAGCGCGGTCAGCGCCAACTGAAGCTGGGCGTTCCGGGGATCGGCCAGAATATCCGCCTCAATTTCCGAGCGACGCGCTGAATAAGAGGCTTCCAACGCTTCCAGGTGGGAGGCAAACTCGCCGACAAGCACCCGTTCGCTTCTGTTAAAGACCGCCTGCTCCCATTCCGCCTCAACCTGCAGGCTGTAGTTGACGCCGTCCTCCAGGCGGTTGGTCCACTGATAGATCGCGGTATCGTCGGTCCCGCCGCGCGACATCTGGAACATATCCGCACCCCCGGCCGCCGCGAGCGCCTGCTGTTTCCTGGTCGCGTCCACGATCCAGTCGATCGCCTGCAGGGCCTGTTCCCGGCTGATCCGCTCCGAAATATTCCAGACCGCTTCCCGGCCGTCAGGAGCGTCCGAGTTGATGCTCATGCTGTAATTCCGGTCCGGATTGTTGACATCCGTGAACTGATACGTGGGATTGTCATCATCGCCGTCGTGAACGCCCTCTCCGTCCGAAACCGCGCGGGTGACCGTGACCCCGCCCGTTCGCAGCGCGATACCCGCTTCTTCGGCATCGGACTCATCCCGGATAAGGGCGGCCATCTGGAGCGCCTCCTCAAGACTCACCCGTTCACTGCGGGTCAGGGTCAGTTCAATCCGCTTCCCGCCCGGTCCGGCAGGATCATTGAACACGGATTGGCTCAGGCTGTAATTCCTGTTGCGGTCCGAGGAGCTTGTCCAGGAGTAAGAGGCCGGATCATCGCCGGCCCCGGACATATAGAAGATCTTCCCGTCGGCGATCGCCGCGGTCAAGGCCGCATGCCGGCTGTCGGACGGCGCGAGCTTGCCAAGCTCCAAACGGACCTCATCTTCGCTCACGCGGCGGTTCTTCGCGAAAACCGCCTCATGCCAGTTGATCCCCGTCACGGGGTTGACCCTGTCTTTTACGGACAGGCTGTAGCTCACGTTCGGATCGGAGCGGTCCGTCCACTGATAGGTGACATTGTCATTCGTTCCGCCAAAAGACATATAAAAAATGTCCCCGGCTTCAAGCGCGTTAAGCGCCTCATCCCGCTTCTTCGGATCCGCGATCCACTCCTTGTTCGCGGCCGTATCCTTCTCGATATGACGGCGAACCTGGTCCTTGCTGATCCTCTGCGACACACCCCAGGTCGCCTCCGTCGTAAACTGTGTATACGCGTTTTCGCCATTACGGAGACCGACGGGAATTCCGCTTTTGATCGTAATGCTGTAGCTCTTGTCCGGATTGGTCACATCCGTGAACTGGTAGACGGGATCCACGAAATCCTGCGCGTCCTCGCCGTCGGTCATGGTCCTGGTGACCACGACGCCGCCGGCATCAAGCGCCACGCGGGCTTCCTCACGATCCGACACATCCCCGATCCCGGAAAGCTGCGCGCGGGCCTCAGAAAGCGCCACACGCTCGCTCTTTGAAAAAGTCACCTCGGTCTTATAATCCGGATATTTCCCGGTCACAGAATCCCTCAACCCGACCCCGACGTGCGAATTCAGCGAAAGACTGTAATTGATGTTCCGGTCCGTGCGGCTCGTCCACTGATAGCTCGCGTCATCGGCACCCGACTTCGACATATAAAAGACCGCGCCGTCCGCAAGCGCGGCGTCAAGGTTCGAGCATCGGCTGTCACTCGTGCAGGTGCCGTCTTCATTCCTTAAATACGCGTAATTCGCGGCGACGGTCTCAGCGCTGACCCGCCGCGTCATGGAGAAGATCGACTCGTGCCAAAGGACATTCGCGTCGGCAAGGTCGGCCCCTGTCTTCACGGTGAGGCTGTAGTTCACATTCTGGTTCGTGCGGCTCGTCCACTGATACTGATAGGAAAGCGTCGCACCTTCCTCACCGTTCGAGCGGGTTCGCGTCCGGTAAAAAGTCTCGCCGTCCCCGAGCGCGGCGAGCGCGGCAGACCGTTTCGCGGCGTCCGTGATCCACTCCTTCCGGTCCGCTCCCGCTTCGATATAGCTCAAAACGTCCGAGCGGCCCACGCGCTCCGCAACGCTCCACGAAGCTTCAACCGCCTTGTCCACCAGGGAGTCGATGACGGGGAGCCCGCTCCGGATCGAGAGGCTGTAGCTTATGTCGGGGTTCGCTGTGTTCACAAACTGGTACACCGGATCAATGTAATCCTGGCCTTCCTCGCCGTCCGTCATGACTTTTGTGACCGTCACATCCGGGCCGAGGGCGGCAAGCGCTTCCTCCCTGTCGAGCGTGTTATAAAGAAGGTCCCGGGCCCGGGCTCTCGCTTCACTCACCTTGACGCGCTCGCTCTTCGTGAACGTGACTTCCGGCGAAGACTTGAAGGTTTCGGGCACCCCGACAGGGACTTTGCTGTTCAGGGACATCGCGTAGCTTACATTCCTGTCCGTCCGGCTGGACCAGGAAAAACCGGGGTCATCATTACCCGCCCGGGACATATAGAAAAGCTCACCGTCCGCGAGCGCGGCTTCGAGGTTCGTGTACCGGCTGTCGCCCGTATCCTTGAGATACTGATACGCCCTGGAGACATCCTCCTTGCTCACCCGGCGCGTCTTCGTGAACGTCGTTTCATTCCAGGCCGCCTTGACCGCGATGCTGTTACTGACCGTCGGATCGCTCTTGCTCGTCCACTGGAACTGAACGTTGTCGTTCGTACCCGCCTGCGACATGTAAAAAGCGTCGTCGTCCGAGTCCGCGAGCGCGGCAAGCGCGTCCAGCAGCTTCGGATCCTTGTCGTCGCCCGCGAACCAGCCGTCCGTGATATATCGGGCAACCTCAGTCCTGCGGACCCGCGTCGAAATATTCCAGGTCGCCTCCGGACCGTCCGGCGCCGCGGAATTCACCGTGATCGAATAACTTTTGTCCGGGGAATATTTCTGGTCGGGATCCGGGAGTCCCGTGAACTGGAACACAGGATCCGTCCCGTCAAGCGGGGACTCTCCGTCCGAAAGCGATCGATAAACCGACGCGCCCAACGTGAGAAGATCCCCGAGGACCGCGGCCGCTTCGGCGCCGTCGCCTTTCTGATCCTTGATCAAGGCGATCGCGGCACGCACGTCCGCCTCGCTCGCGCGCGTGTTCCGGACAAACGTCACCTCCACACGGTAGCTCGCGTAACTCCCGTCCGCGAGCGCTTCCCCGACCGGGACCTTGACGAGCGAAAGACTGTAGGTCAGGTTCTTGTCCGTCTTGCTCGTCCACTGATACGTGGGATCGTCACCGCCGGCCCGGGAAACGTGGAACGCATTATCCCTGGCATCCGCGAGCGCGGCCTCAAGCCCGGCATACCGGCTGTCCCCGGTGTCCTTGAGCCGGGCATATCGGGCGGCCACTTCCTCACGGCTCACCCGAGCCGTCCGGGAGAACGTCGTGAATCCAAGACGATCATTCGGGGTCATGGAAAAACTTTCGTTCGGATCAAAACGATTGGTCCATTGATAGACGGGATCATCATTCCCCGCCTGAACCCGGTAGATCGCGTCCGCGGTAAAAAGCGCAAGATACGCTTGATCCCTTTTCACCGCATCCGGGATCCCGGAAATCAATGCGAGCGTGTCCTGCAGGCTTACCCGGCGGTTGACCGAATAAACGGCCTCGGTCGTATATGCGGGATAAGCCCCGGACTCGGTCCGGACACCGGACGGGACATGATCGTTGAACGTGATCGTGTAATTCGTGTTCGGATCGGACTTGTTCGACCACTGATACACAGGATCGTCGTCCCCGGCCCGGGATTTGAAAAACGAGGTGTTCTCGTCAAGGGCCGCCTGGAACGCCGCCCGGGCCTCGGCCTTCTTGACGGCATCCCGGATCGCATCGATGGCCGCCAGGACCTCCGATTCCATCACCCGCACGTTATGACTAAAGCTGTATTCCGTTCCGTACGAGGGATAAACACCGTTCGCGTCCGCGATGCCCTGCGGCACCCGATCGTTCACACTGATCGACCAGTTCTCATCGGAGTCATCCGGGTTGGACCATTGATAGACCGGGTCCTTAAGACCGGTCGTGGCCCGGTAGAACGCGCCGCCCTGGTCATTAACCGAATCGATCGCGGCAAGCGCTTCCTGCTTTTTGCGTGCGTCAGTAACAAGACGGGCCTTCGCCATCATCGACGAATAACTGACACGCTCGCTTCGCGAGAACGTCACTTCCGTAAGAGGATTGGAATAACCGCCGCCTTCGTTCCTGCGGCCGAAAGGAACGCTGGTATTGGCGGACAGACTATAGCTCAGGTTCCGGTTCTGAAGGCTTGTCCAGCCGAACGAGAAGTCCGCCGAACCGACCTGCTGGTTACGGAAAAATATCCCGCCGTCCGCATCATCAAGGGCTTGTTCAATCAAGGCGGCTTCCGCGTCGCGCTGGGCGGTCAGAGCATCGAGAACGGCCTGAAGCTTGACCTTCCGCTCCGCGCTCGCCGTTGCCATCTCGGCTTCAACCTCGTCCAGGCGGGCCTTGAAGCCCGCCGCCAAAAGCGCGATCTGGGCCTCCGCCGCGGAACGGCTCACCTGGGTCGTCACCGCAACGGTCGCGTCCTCAAACCCGGGTTTCGCCTGAAGCGTGTAGCTGACGTTCGGGTCACCGCTGTTCGTCCATTGATAACGCCCCATTTCATCGTCGGATCCGTTCCTCGACCAATAAATCTCCCGGCCTTTCCGGAGAAGGTCCAATGCCGTCCTGAGTTCTTCAACCTTCGCGGTCAGATTTTTGTCTTCAGCCCGGGCAATGTAGTCGTCGATCAGGGCCTCCACCCGCTTCCGGGTCACACGAACATTGACCGCCCAGGTCACTTCCTCGGCACGGTCAACCGCCGGATCATCCACCGGCAGACCCGTCTTGACGGAGATCGAGTAATTGACATCCCCGGCCTCCGGATCCGAAAATTGATACGTCGGATCGATCCCGTCCTGCGCGGATACCCCGTCGGTCAGGGAGCGCGTCACCGCGAGTTTCGAAATGCCTTTCGCTTCAGCCGCGAAAGCGGCCGCGAGAATTCCGAGGTCCCGCGCTTCGCGGCGATCCTCGGGATCGGTGATCCTGAGGGAGGCCGCGTCATCCGTGAACGCGTAGACAACCGCGGCGCTTACGCGTTCGCTCACCGTGATCGAAAGCTGCCTGACCGGGCCGGCATCGGTCGGGAAATGCTCATCCACGGAAAGACCGTAGCTCGTGTTCGGATCCGAAGCATCGGCCCATTGATAAGCCGGCCCCTTCTCACCCGTCGTTTTCGTGAATATGACGCCCGCGGCGAGAGCGTCAAGGATCTTCTGGTAGCGGGAATCCGAGGGCGTCATTGTGCCGGCCGCGACCGCCGCATCCAATTCGGCGCGGACCGCCTCCCGGCTGATCTGCGTCGCGGCATTCAATACCGCCTGGCTGTAATCACTTTTGGGCTGAAGGCTGTAACTGACATTTGTGTCTTGCGCGCTCGTCCACTGATACTGGCCTTCATCATCCAGCCCGGAACGGGAGAAGTAATAGAGCGCTCCGGACGAAAGCGCCGATGAAACATCAACCCCCGCGTCATTGATCAGATCATAGCCGGCCTTCTCTGTCCAGGACATGACTTCGGATCTCCCGACCCGGATGCTGATGTTCCAGAGAGCCTCGCTACCAAACTTCGAGTAATTCCCCAATTCGTCCGGCAGGCCGAGGGGAATACCGCTCTTGAGAGTGATGCTGTAGTTCGTGCCCGGGTCCCTGAGATCGGCGAATTGATAAACCGGATCCACGCCGTCGGCGGCGCCCACCCCGTCCGTGACGGACCGGGTCACGGTCATCCCCGCCTTTTCGAGCTGAGCGAGCGCTTCCGCGCGGTCTGACTCGTCCGCGATCAGAGCGAGCTTGTTTTTCACTTCCTCGATACTGGCACGCACGCTCGTCGTGATGGAGACTTCCGTGCGGAAACCCGAAGTCGTCGTCCCGTCGGGAAACTTCCGATTGACCGCGAGATTGTAGTTCTTGTTCCCGTCAGAATCACTCGACCACTGAAAACTCGGACCGGTCTCGCCTTCCGTCATGGAAAACGAAAAACCATCGGCGAGCGCCGCTTCGATCGTGGCTTTCCGGGAATCGCCGTCCGTGATCGTCCCCGCCGCGACCGCTTTCGCAAGTTCAGCGGCAACGGTCCCGGCACTCACCTGCGTCGTCTTCGTGAGCGTCTGCTGCTTCAGGTCTTCCCGGACCTGAAGGCTGTAACTTACGTTCGGATCCATGAAACTCGTCCATTGATACTGCCCGGGATCCGTAAAATCACCCTCCTCATTCCCGGCAAGACTCCCGCGGGAAAGATAAAAACTCTCACCATGCGCGAGAGCTTCGGCGACCGTCACGCCCGTCGCGATTAAAGACAGGGTATCATTTTCCAGCCAGGACTTGACCTCCGCGGCGCTCACGCGCGTATTGATACCCCACACCCCCTCAACGCCGGTATTCCGGGCGGGATCGCCGACGGGAATGCCGCTTTTCATGGTGATCGTGTAATTCGTGTTCGCATCCGCCGGATCACTGATCTGATAAACCGCGTCCACGCCATCGATCTTCGCCGGACCGTCCGACAATGACCGGGAGACCGTCACACCCGCCTTTTCAAGCGCAGCCATCGCTTCAGCGCGTTTGACCGGGTCCGCGATCAGCGCCGCGCGCGCCTTCGCCTGCTCCAGACTCTCGCGGGCGGTCACGGTAAATGTCAGGAGCGGAGCCGCGGCCGTCGCATCGGGAGATATGCGATCGAGAGAAAGGACGTAGCTCGTGTTCTTGTCCGATCCATCCGTCCACTGATAGGTGGGGCCCTTGTCCCCCTCCGACACGTAAAAGACCGTGGCGGTCTTCAGAGCCGCGGCGAGCCTGGCCTTCCGGGAATCCGTATCCGCGAGGTTCTTGTATTGCTCCGCGACATGTTCTTTGCTGACGCGCCTGCTTGAGCTGTAAAGGGTGCTATGGAACGCCGTATTGAACGAAAGACTGTAGCTCGTGTTCGGATCCGAACTCACGGTCCATTGATAGACCTCTTCACCCGTACCGCTCCGGGCCAGATAGAACGCGCCATTCATCGCCACCTGGGCGTTGTACGCGGCGAGCGCCGCGGCCCTGTCCTCAGGGTTCGCGATCCATTCGCCGGCAGCGTCCCCGTTGATGCGCGAGAGCACCTCGGCCCTCGAAACGCGCGTGTTCACGCTGTACGTCGCCTCGGTCTTGACCGACGGATAAATCCCGTTCGCGGCCGGAATCCCCGAAGGAACCCCGGTGTTCATGGAAAGCGAGTACGAAATATTCGGAGCGCCGAGTTCCGACCATTGATACACCGGATCATCGTTCCCGGAGCGCTGTTCATTGAAAAAGACGCAATTTCTGCACGCGTCAAGCGCGGCGAGCGTTTTCTGCTTCAGCGCCGGGTCCTGGAGATATTGCATCTGTCCGAGAACGGAGGCACGACTCACACGCATGCTTCGCACAAAAGTCCATTCGGTACCGGTCGGGGTGTTATTGACGTTTTCCGGGACTTTCGTGTTCACGGAGATCGAGAAACTCTCGTTCGGGTCCCTTGAACTCGTCCACTGATAGACAGGATCGCCGTCCCCCGTCACACTCATCGAAATCTGCACCAAAGGATCCGCCAGCGCCGCAAGCGCTTCCGCGCGTTTCACGGGATCCGCGATCCCGTTCGCCGCCGCCACCGCCGCCGCGTGACCGATGCGCTCGGTCGAGGCGAAGGAAAGCTCCGGACCATCCGGAGCGGCTTCGTTGACGCTCAAATTCCAGCTCCTGTTCCCGTCGCGGGAACTCCACGAATACGCGGAATTCGTCGAGACCGCGGTCCCGTCCCCATCCAGAATGTAATTCGACGAGGTCATCATGTACGTCACTTCGGGGTTTGACGCGAGAACGTCCCGGATGGATTCCGCGAGGGTTTTGCCGGAGTCCAGAACGGGAGGGACAAAAAGCAGGCCGGCACGGTTCAGGAGACCTTCGATAGGCGCCATGGCCTTCGTGCCGCCAAGCCGGTCAAAAATCTCCACGTCCCCGCCGAGAATGTCCGCGAGGCGAATCCGCTCCTGCTTCTGATACGTCAGCACCGGATAACCTTCCGGTACCCGGTCGTCGATCGCGAGAGAATGAGTCGTGTCACCGTCACGCGCCGACACCTGACACATCTTGCTCGTAATCACGCGGCCCGGATCATTGAAACCGTCCGTCGAACCGGTCACAAGATAAAAAGGATTGTTCGCGAACTCCGGATCGTTGAACACATCCAGGAAGGCTTTCGCGTCACCGGGAAGGATCGTGTTCTTTTCGTCCGCGATCAGGGCCGTCACCGTCTCGCGCGTCACGCGGACGGAACCGGAATAACTCACCTTGGGACCGTCCGGATGATAGCGGTCAATGCTCAGGGTCCGCGTTTCCATGCGGTCGCGGGACGTGATCTGATAGGATTCGGAATCAATGAACCGGTTCGAAACATAAAACGAGTCCCGGGAACTGGTCATGTAAAGGATCGTCTTCGGGTTCCAGTTCGAGCTCGATTTCACGTCCCCGATGAGGGTTTCGCCGACGTGGACGCCGCCGACCGTGTAGGTGTCGTACGGAACCTTGACCTGCTCCACATAGTTGTAATGAACCTCCCCCTTGATCGCGTCCCAGTTCGCGGAACGCGTGATCTTCCCGTCCACGGACGTCAGGCTGTAGGACTCCCCTTCAAAATACCGGTCCGAAACCTGCGTCGAAAAACCATGGGTCCACGTCTGCGTCCGGGACACGGGGTCCGACCATTCGACCTTCCCGGCATCCACCCCGAGAAGCAGCTCACTCACGGTATGCGTGCCGTCATACGACATTTCGTTATGCGGGATGTTCTTCGTCTCCGAAAAATTGATCTCCCCCGTTTCCGCGCCGTTCTCGACCACAAAATTCTTCGAGCGAATGAGAGAACCTTCCCCATAAACATCCAGCGAAATCTTCCTGTCGAGAAGAAACCGGAGATCGCTGTTAAAGGCCCCCGCGTAGCTCCACGACATGGAAAGGGATTCCCCGCTCGTGACCGCGATAGCTCCGAGCCCGACCAGCTCGGACCGGACCGCGGAATCCGAGATCTCCTCCTGATGCGTGTATGTCAAAAGATCCGTGATCACGTCGCGCGAGACCGTCCGCGTCATCTTCTCGTTGCGGCTCGTCACGGAATAACTCTCGGAACGGAAGATCCGGTCCTCTTCCGGTCTATCGAACCCGAACTGCCACGACCGCGTGAACGTGAAATCCTGACCGAGAAACTGCTCAAGCTGATCCCCCGAAAGGTCCCCGAGAAGCGTGTCCCCGAGCGTGCCTTCATACCCACGCATCGCGCCCGTCATCCTCCGCGATTCGCTGAACGTCACCTTCCCGGTTTCGATCCCCTGGATGAATTCGAAGTTCTTCGAACGCGTCAGCGTGCCGTCACCGTACACGTCATACTGGATCGAGTGACTCTTCAGACCCGTGAAAAGACCGCCAGCGTAAGCGCGCTTGTAACCCCCCTTAACCGTGAATGAATAATCCGAAATACCCGTGTAGGTGTAAACCTCAGAACCCCAGTTCTCCATCGAAGCATTCCCGTCCAGATCGTCGCCGACCTCGCGGGAAATCGTGGCCGTGAATTCGTCGTCCTCACTATCCTCGACGAAATCGGCGCCGAAATCATGCGTCACCGTCACCTCGTCGGCCACATCCTCGGTGCGGAACACGCTCTGCTTCACTTTATGATCGAGGCTGTTATTCGTGATCGACCAGCGGGTCGTGAAATCGATGTCGTCCGTCCCCGCGTAATACGTGAACTCGTCCATCGACGTCATTTCGCACCCCGAGAACCCATCCCCGCACACCGAGGTCCCCGTCAGGTTCTTGTACGTCACGGACCTCACCAGACGGAACACGTCATACTCATGACGCACGATCGACTGGAACAAGGGCGCCCCTCCAGCCTCGAGCGGTTTCAGATAGTTTTCCGTGTAATCCACCAGTCCGAGACCCAGATAATCAAAACGGCCAGGCAGGGATTCCGTCACTGCGGACGATTCGCCCTCCGCGGCTTTCGACGCCGCATGACGAGCGAGATAATGACTCCGCGACTGAAGGGTCCCGGCGTCCTCCGGAAGCTTCGCGATATCCCGGAGATTCAGATCACCGACGTTATAGGTCTCAACCGTCTTCAGCAGACGATAGTCCTTGTCCTCCTTGTCCGTGGAAACGTACGTGTACACGCTCCGCGTCAGGAGCTTCGTACCGCCCGCGTTGTACGTGTAGGACGCCGCCACGCGGCTGTCCTCATCATATTTCGTGACGTTCGCGAGCGTCAGATCCCCGCGCAGTTCGATCGTCTGCTGAAGGTCCGTGCCGCTATACTGCGACACCGTCACGCGACCGAACTCGCCGATCGTGAAAAGCGAGCCGGGAATATCCTGCCATTCCTCCGCGCTCCGCTTCGCGTAAAACACAAGCGTCCCGTCCGCTTTCACGGAAAAATCAAGACCCGGATCCCCCGCGAGAAGCTCCGGGACCTCGAACTTCGCCGTACCCGTGTCGATCCCGGTGCCCGGCAACGCCCCGACCGCGGCACGCATCTGCGCCTTCGCCGCGTCGATATCCACCGAGGCGCACGCCCCGTCCATATCGCTCCCGAAATAACAGTAAGTCTCAAGCTCCCCGCGCAACGAGTACGAACGACGGATCTCGTAAAAACCCGCCACCTGCGAGTACACGCTCTTGCGACCGTCGTTATAGCGGATCGTAAGTTCCCCCGTCGCCGCGTCCGTCGACTGCGTAAATTCCGTCCCCAGCGGATCACCGACCCAAACGAGCACAGGACGGTCCCCTTTCATCTCGTACTCCAGCATCACGCCGTTCTCGTAGATCACGCGATAATTCGAACAGCCGGCGCCAGCCCCATCGAGACAGATCGACACTTTCGCAAGCGATGACTTCCCGTCAAAATCCACGTCCGTCAGATACCCCGTCCCGCGGTCCACGATATGACGGTAAGTCCTGAGCACTGTCCCGTCCCGCTTGATCACGGAAAGGATCACGCCGTCCCGAAAAAAGGTCGTCACGCCGTCCTTATCCGTCACGCTCGTCACAAAATGACCGCTCGCAACCTTCGTCTCGATGCCGGTCGCGAGGTCCGTCTCCGAAACAAGCTGCTCGTCCTCGTCCCAGATCCGTTTCACGCCGTCACGCTCCTCTTCCACGAGACGCGCGAACGAAAGATCCCCGGGGTGAGCCTCATCAAACTTATAGACCTGCTTGAAATAATTGCCGCTCGACGTGAGCGTCACCTTCCCCGCCGCGTCGTCGAACGTATAACGGAGTTCATCGCCTGTCCCGAGGTTCCGGTAAAGGATCACGCGACCCTGATCGTCATAGTTCTGCTGAAAACGGACCTTCGTCACGGGATCATACGACTCCACGAACGTCAGAACGTCATCCGCCGTCCCGAATCGACCGTCCGCGCCGAGCTCCCAGGTCATCACGTCACGAAGCACCTTCCCGTCCCCCGTCACCTCGTACGTCGAAACCGTCACCGCCCGATCAAGGCTCTCGGCACCGGCAACCGACGCTTCGGAAGACACGCCCTGCCAGTCGTAGAGCGTCACCAGATGAACCACCGTCACCGCCGCTTCGGCGGGCGACAAGGACACCGTTCCGTCCTCCCTGAGATACCGACCGTCCGAGTCCAGAACCGGAACGGACATATAGGCATCGACGACGACATAACGGTCATCCGCCGTGCCGAGCACGCCGTCTGCGCCGAGGTCCACCGTAATGTTCGAAATCTCGAGACCCGCGAGGGTCGTCACGATATTGACCCGGTTCCCCTCATAAAAGAACTGCGTGAAAGAGTTATTCACCCCGTCCAGCACCGAAAGAAGCCTGCCGTCTTCCATACTCACATCCAGCATATCCGTCCCGCCCACGAGATAATCGTCCCCCGTGCCGAGACGACCGTCAAAACCCATGTTCACGATCCGTGTCGCGCCATCCGAAGCCGTGAGCGTTACCGTGTTTGAAAGGGTGTCATACGCATAATTCGTGCAGCTTGCGCCGCCCGCGGCGCAGGAGGACATGAGCCGACCCGACTCATACGTCTCAACCAGCGTCACGCCGGCCCGGGTGACCTCCGCCCGGATCAGTTCCCCGGTACCGAACGGGTCCTTCTCGTCCGTAAACCTGTATAAACAGGAAGAACCGTCCGCTTCGGAAACCGTCACGGTCCTGGCCGCGAGATCGAACGTGTAACGCGCAAGCAGCGTCTCCGCACCCCCGGAGCGCGTCACCGCCCGGGTCACGAGACCGTTCTCATAAACCCACGTCGTCCCCGTCACGGTCTCCGTCGTCTCGAGAAGAACGTCATTCCCCGTGCCCCAGCCCGTTTCCCCGGCCTTCCACACCGACACAAACCCGCCCAGGGTAATCGTCTTCGTGCCGTCCGTGTTATCCACCACGACCGCGGCCGGATTGGCAAGAGGAGCGCTGCCTACCCCTTCGAGCGGCGCAACATACGCCGGGGTCGCGGCAGGGTTGTGATAGTTCAGGTCCTGGTCGCCGCCACCCTCGCCGCCGCGGCCGCCGAGGCCCATCCCGCGATACTGCTCGTTCTCGATATCCTTCTGCAGGCCCCCGATCGAACCCATCATGTCTTCGCACTTCTTCGCGAGCTTCCAGTCCGAGCGCATGTTCTCCTCCGAACACTCCTGGAAATCACGCATCATCGCCCGAAGACGGCGGATCTTCTCTTCCAGACTCGTGTTGTCGCCTCCAGGCATCCGACGACCGGGACCGCCCGACGGCCGGTCGTAACCGCGCTTCGGACGGGATGTCGGGGCATCATCGGAGGTCAGCATCACTCCATCCGCGCCGTATGTGTACCAGTTCGCCTCCGCGGCCCCCGCGCCCTGCAGCGAATAAATCCTGTTCGCGTCATCATAAAAACCCGCGCGCAACGTCTCACCCGTCGTGCCGTCCGCGTTCAGGCGCAGAACCTTCACCGTCCGGTTCGAGTGATCGATCACCGCGAGCTCGCCGGCTGTCGCGTAGCGATACGTGAAAAGATCCGTCACGGTGCCGTCGGCAGCCTCGAGGCTCTCCGAAATCTTCCGGCCTTCCGCGTCATACGACGTCCAAAGGTAAGTCCCGGACGCGGAACCGGCGGAACGGGTCCTCAAAAGCAGGACCTCGCCCGTCACGGTATCGAACGAATAATGATAATCCACACCGCCGGAGGAGAGCACCACGGTCAGCGGACCCGACCCCGCGGGATCGAGAAGGATGCGCGTCTGCGCGATATCGGACGAGGCGACGCCAAGGCGCGCCATAAGCGCGTCGGTGGCGGAAGCGAAAGCAAGGTGCTCGTCAAACACGGCGGGAGGAGCGCCGACGGAAGAGAGAACTTCGGAGGAGTAGCGGACGACGGATTCGGCGCTGCGGACAACGGCGCCATCGGGAGAAACGGAAAAATAACCAGCCTCAAGAAGCGCCGGCTGATCCTTGTCATTCCAGGTGTAAAGGGCGTAACGGTAAAGACCGTTCGGGGAAACGCTGTCCATGTCGTAGACATAGACTCGCTGCGACGCGGTGTCGTATTCGTACTGGAGGGTCACCGCATCGGGTGAAGCGTCCTCAGACGGCGGACCTTTATTCCGGAGCAACCGGCCCCATTCACCATCGGCATACGAATCGAATACCCAGAAGATCCCGCTCGCGTCAGGGTCCGTCACGACCCATGACGTGCCGTCCTTCACGAGGAGATCCTTGTACTTCGGCGTGATACCTTCTTTCGTGAATGTGCCGGCCGAAATCACATTTCCCGGACTGTCCAAAAGACCGCTCGCGTCCTTTGGCGACGTACCGGCCGCGAAGCCCATCTTCAGAAACGTGTTCTTCCTGTAATTAAGAACCGTCACCGTCTCGTCCCCGGTCACGGCGTCCTGCTCGTACACGAACTCGACGTCATAATCCCCGTTCCGGTATCTCAGGATACGGCCGAACCCGTCGTTCGCCGAACGCTCGAACGTCAGAAGATAATTCGCGTCATCCCCATGCGTCAGCGTATACACCCCTTCCCCGTACGAAAGACGGTACACCTCCGCATCACCACTGGCCGTCAGTTGACCCACCGCGAGAAGCTCCCCGCGAACGTTATTGTCTTCAAGCGCGTACTCCCAGAACAGCGCCTTCCCGTCCTCCAGCAATCCCGCGGTCTTATCCACCACCGTGACCGTCTTTAACGTGTCGTTGTAGATCAGCTCAAGCCGGGTCGACTCATAAACGATATCCTCTTCGCCCGCGGTAACACACACGTAGCCGACAAGACGGCTCACGCTCGTCGCGGGATCCGTCTCGTAGACCCTGATCGTCAGTGAACCGGCGTCGTAGCCATACACGGTCATCCGATTCCCGGAATATTCACGAATCGCCACGGCCGTGTCCTCGCCCGTCACCGCATCCCTCACCCAATACCCTGATTCCACAAGATCACGAAGCACACCGTCCATAACACTGAACTTCTGATAAACACCGACACCGCCGGTCGCGGAAGGATCTATCGTCGTAACGCGAACAAAACGGCCTTCATTTTCGTAATCATACTTCCTGACCTCGAGGGCATAGGAAATATCGCCTTTGGAATCGCGAACTTCTTTCGTGAAATCGCAAATCTGAAGAATGCGGTTGTTGGTCTGATCGTATCGGAAATAAGTGCCGTCCGCATAATTGACCGTCGCGATACCGTTCTCGATCACGGCAGCGGGTTGAGAAACGGAATCCTTGTTACGAAGCGGGTTGACCTGGGCGAGAAAAGAATCACCCGCGTGAGTCCGCTCGACAGGAAGGTCCGAAACAAGAGAACCCTGCGCATCGACAGGCTTGCCGGGAGAGACCTCGCTCAGAGGATTCTCACTACGACCGTTCAAGGACTGCTGCAGGCTCTCAAGGTCCTGCATGTAATGGATCTTGTCGAGCTTGGCGGAATCGGCGGGGAGCGGCGCAGCGACGGAGGGCGCAGTATTATAGGCAAAGGCAAGGTGAATATCGCTCTGGGTCACGAGAAACGTGACGATCACGAATATACTGATCCCGCGAAGAATTACCATCTTCCGCGAACCGTGATATTCATCGATCATAAACCAAAACTCCCCTTTCTTTATCCCTGACTAAAAGAGATAAAAGAAAACACCTTCTCTTTCCGACGATCACCACACTTGCGTTTCGCACCCGCTCTCTACCATTTGTTGTTTACATTAGTTTCTTAAATTCTTAAAAAAAGTATATCCGGGCTCAAGTTTTTTGTCAAACGTCCGAATGCTATGTGTTGCTATATTTTGCAAATAACTCCATAGGGAAGCTTGCCACCGCAAAAAAAACTTTTTATAAAGCATTACCGAATAGTAAAAATCTACACCCATATATGGTGGCCCCACCAAATGCGACACCGTGTGGCAATAACCGGTAACACATTCGGTTTTAATGACAGATCCCTTTTTCATTCCGCCATTCAAACCGGGCCCATCAGTGACACTTCAGGAAGGGCATGTGATCCGGAAGACTCATGCGCCCCTCGTTGCGCTCCCCCCTAAAAATCAAACAGGTTGAAAGTAGAATCTCCCGGTGGTAA
>MWBI01000103.1 GCA_002068945.1 Candidatus Omnitrophica bacterium ADurb.Bin314 | reverse complement strand
TGCGCCTTGATCTTCTTGCCGCGGACGAGCAGTTCGAGAAGCTCCCCGCCGCCGCAGCCGAGGTCCAGAACCTTGGCGCCGGCTTCGATGATGTCATAGATGACCTTGTGGTCGAGTTTGTTCTTATAGGGTGACATGCGGTACTCCGGTAAAGACCATGATGGTATGCTCCCCGGGGGGATTTTTCAAGGGCAAAGACCCGTTCCGGTCCCGACGCAGGTCCCCGAGGGACCGGAACTGTTCCTATTTCCAGTTCGCGAGAAAATGCTTGATCAGGTGGACCTGACGGGAACCTTCGGTTTCGATCAGGAAAGAATCGTGGCCATAACTCGCATTGATCTCGCAGTAGGTTGCGTCGACATGGTGCATCTTGAGCTGGCGCACCATATTTTGAGACTGGGACGAGGGATAGAGCCAGTCGGACTTGAAGGCGATCACGAGAAACTTCGTTTGACCGAGGTCTCCTTTTTCGAAGAGCTTCTCGCCCGACAGGTCGAAAAAATCCATTGCCTTCGTGATGTAAAGATACGAGTTCGCGTCGAAACGCTTCACGAAGTTCTGCCCGCGGTACTGGAGATAGCCCTCCACCTCAAAGTCGGGTGAGAACTGGAAACCGCCCGTATCCCCCTTGACCCGGCGGGAGAACTTCTTTTCCATCGATTCGTTGCTCATGTAGGTGATGTGCCCGAGCATTCGCGCGACGGCAAGACCGTGCTCCGGGATCGCCTTCCCGTAATAATCGCCGCCGTTCCACGCCGGATCAGCCATGATGGCCTGGCGACCGACCTCGTTGAAAGCGATCTGTTGCGGGGAGTGCTTCAACGTCGCCGCGATCGGGATCACGCATTTCACCCGCTCCGGATGAAGCGCGGCCCACTGGAGCGCCAGCATGCCGCCCATGGAACCGCCGAGCACGGCGTAAACCTTGTCAATCCCGAGATGATCGATCAGCTTCACCTGGGCGTTCACCATGTCCCCCAGCGTCACAACCGGGAAATCCAGGCCGTAGGGCTTGCCTGTCTTCGGATTGACCGACGCGGGGCCCGTGCTTCCTTTGCAACCGCCAAGCACATTGATACAGATCACGAAATACCGATCCGTATCGAGAGCGCGTCCCGGGCCGATCATAAAATCCCACCAACCCTTGCCCTTGTCCCCCTTGTGGGAACCGGCCGCGTGAGCATCCCCCGTGAAGGCGTGCATCACGAGGACCGCGTTGTCCTTTTTATCGTTCAGCAAGCCGTAGGTCTCATAGGCGAGCGTCACGGGCACGATCGTCCGCCCTGACTCGAGCCGGAACTCATGCGCCATTGTGAAATATTTCGTCTCGACCGCCTCAATGCCTTTTGTCACTTCGCGTATTCCTCAAACAGCCATGTTGAAAGATACCGTTCGCCCGTGTCGCAAATAACGGTCACGATTGTTTTCCCTTTCGATTCGGGCCGCTTTGCGATCTCAAGCGACGCCCAAACGTTCGCGCCCGACGAGATACCGCCGAGAATACCCTCCTGCCTCGCAAGCTGGCGGGCCGTTTCCCCTGCGTCTTCGCTGCGGACCTTCAGGACCTCGTCATAGAGCGTCGTGTTCAGAACGCCCGGCACGAACCCGGCGCCGATCCCCTGAATCTTGTGCAGGCCGGGTTTCCCGCCCGAAAGCACCGGGGAATCCGCCGGTTCAACGGCCACGATTTTAACAGAAGGGTTCCTTTTTTTCAGCACTTCTCCCACACCCGTCAGCGTCCCTCCCGTTCCGACCCCCGACACAAACACATCAACCTTGCCATCCGTATCGCGCCAGATCTCCTCAGCCGTCGTTTTCCGGTGGACCTCGACATTCGCCGGGCTATTGAACTGCTGGGGCATGAAACTGTCCGGCGTGCTCGCCTGGATTTCGGCGGCTTTCTCGACCGCGCCGCGCATTCCTTTCGCGCCTTCGGTCAACACGATCTCCGCCCCGAGAATCCTGAGCAATTGGCGGCGCTCAACGCTCATCGTCTCCGGCATCGTGAGAATCAGTTTATAGCCGCGGGCCGCCGCGACAAACGCGAGCGCGATCCCCGTGTTCCCGCTCGTCGGCTCAACGATCGTCGCGCCCGAACGGAGTTTGCCGGTTTTTTCGGCCGCATCGATCATCGCGACCCCGGTCCGGTCTTTCACGCTCGACATCGGGTTCGCGGACTCGAGCTTCACCAACACCTCGGTGCGGAGCCCCTCCGTCAGGCGGTTAAGCCTGATGAGAGGGGTATCGCCAACCGCCTTTGTCACATCCGCATAAATGCCCATAAGAAACCTCCCGTGATGATTTTAAAACGCGTAATGCGCGTTCACCGTGAATCCGGCGCCGAACCGGGTGAAGCAACAGTTTCGCCGCAACAAGGTACGCGTCCCCACCAACCTTGTGCGTTCCTGACAGTACACGGTCCGTGGTCTTCAGGATGTTGACCTTGAGACCATGCTTGTCCGGCATGATGGCTTCCCCATCCGCGATATCTTCTCCTGGCTCAGGCGCTCGCTTTTTCGAGGGCCTGATCGATATCCGCGAGAATATCATCGATATGTTCGAGGCCGACCGACAAACGAATGAAATCGGGCGTGACGCCGGTCGCGAGACGCTCCTCCTCGGAAAGCTGCTGATGCGTCGTGCTCGCCGGATGGATCGCAAGCGTTTTCGCGTCCCCGATATTCGCAAGATGCGAAATCAGTCCGAGCGAGTCGATAAATTTCCGGCCCGCCCTGAGCCCGCCCTTGATACCGAACCCGATGATCGCGCCGGCACCTTTCGGAAGGTATTTCCGGGCACGTTCCTTCTCGGGGCTCGACGCAAGACCGGGATAATGGACCCACGCCACTTTCGGGTTCTTCTCGAGGTGCTTCGCGACCGTAAGAGCGTTCTCCGAGTGCCGCGGCATCCTGAGGTGCAATGTCTCAAAACCCTGCAGGAACAGGAACGAATTGAAAGGAGAAAGCGCATTCCCGAGGTCCCGCAGGAGCGTCACCCTCGCTTTGGTGATGTAGGCGATATTACCAAGCGGTTTCAGGGCTTCCACGAAATTGATGCCATGATAGCTCGGGTCCGGACCGGCGATCAGCGGGAATTTCCCGTTCGTCCAGTCGAATTTTCCGGAATCCACGATAAGACCGCCGAGCGACGTACCGTGTCCCCCGATAAATTTCGTCGCAGAATACACGACGATGTCCGCCTCGTGATCGAAGGGACGCAGGAGATACGGTGACACGGTATTATCGAGAACAAACGGAAGACCGTTCCTGTGCGCGACCTTCGCGATCCCCTCGAGATCCGCAACGTCGAGCTTCGGGTTCCCGATCGACTCCGCGTACACGGCCTTCGTCTTCGGCGTGATCGCCTTCTGGATTCCCTGCAGGTCGTTCGATTTCACAAACCTGACCTTGATGCCGAAACGCGCGAACGTGTAATGGAGCAGGTTATAGGTCCCGCCGTAAAGGTTGTCCGTGGAAACAATCTCATCCCCCGCCTGCGCGATATTGAGCAGCGCGAGCGCGATCGCCGACTGGCCGCTCGAAACCGCGAGAGCTCCCACCCCGCCGTCGAACTGCGCGATCCTTTTTTCGAGAACGTCGGTTGTCGGGTTCATGAGCCTCGTGTAGATGTTCCCGGCCTCCTTCAAAGCGAAGAGGTTCGCGGCATGTTCCGTGCTTTTGAACCTGTAGGACGCCGTTTGATAGATCGGGACCGCACACGCGCCCGTCACCGGATCCGCGGTTTGACCGCCGTGTAACGCTATGGTTTCGCTTCTGAACTGCTTTTGGGTCTCGCTCATTTTGATACTCCTTTGATCGTACGATGCGCCATTTTGATTAAATGTAATACATGTTCGAGAATTCCACCCGCGCCGATCGCTCGTTAGCCCGCTCGAGGCTCGTCCCGTCCATGATACCGACGGTGACGTTGTAGAGCTCGCGCATGACGGTGCGGATCGCGCACGAATGCGTGCCCTGGCATTCGGGACACTGGGCAATCCTGCCCGGTTCGACGCAGGGAACAGGGGCCATGGAGCCTTCGAACACCCGGATCACGTCGCCGAAACTGATCTGGTCCGGCGTCCGGGCAAGAAGGTACCCGCCCCCTTTCCCTTTGCGGCTCGTCAGGAGTCCTTTATTCTTGAGCTGAAGCAGGATCACTTCGAGGAATTTCCTCGGGATCCCTTCCCTTTCCGATATCTCGGAAGTCAGAGCCGGTTCCTGGGAACCGTGACGGGCCGCCATATAGAGCATTGCTTTCAGAGCATATTTTGTCTTGTTTGAGATCATACCCTATTATTCCTATCGATTTAATAGGGTGATGCTAGTTTAAAAGGTTCCTACTGTCAAATTTTTCTTTGATGTTTCTTCTCCTCTCGCATGGCCGGAGCTTCCGGAAAAACTGCGAAGCCTGTGTCATTATTGGTAGATAATTATCTTCTTTTACGGTATCCGGATCGCAAAAACCGCTGACGGGCCTTCCATAAATGCGGCCGATCGCCTAACCTCTCTCTATCAAACCAGTGAGGAGAGCCGGACATGCACAACATGGACACGACAAGTGATTGGGAATATGTGATGCGGGATTTTCTGGAGGTGAAATGCTCTTTAAAGGAACGCGAGCAGGAGTATCTGCTCGACTTTCTGAAGACTAAAGGGGTCAGCGAGAAGCCTGTCCGGATCTATCCCGCGTTCTCGGTGGCGGATTGCCTCGTCGTCGTGACGGACGGCATGAAAACCAAGCGCCGCTGGTTCTATCACCGGGGACGGAAAAAGATCGAAGAATAGCTTCGCGTAACGCTCAACGGCCCTTCGAAGGAAAAAATCGTGCATGCTCTACTTTGCGTTGATCTAAAGACCGGCGGCCTTGCGAAGCGTCTTTGCCTCGAACGTCGTGAGGTAACGTCCTTCGCCGAGACGAAGACCTTCGACCTTGATGGGACCGAACGAGATACGGATAAGCGTCACGACCTTGTAACCGAACTTCGAGAACACGCGGCGAATCTGGCGTTTCTTCCCTTCTCTCAACTGCACAAGCACGTGGCGTCTCGAGATCGGCCGGATCTGCTCCAGCTTGAGAAGCCCGTCAAAAGCATGGAACCCTTTCAGGACACGCGGCGAATCTTCCGGACGCCAGGCCCTGTCCAGGATGACCTCATACCATTTCTCAACGTGATAGCGTGGATGCAGGAGCCGGTGCGAAAGTTCACCGTCATTCGTAAGAAGGAGAATCCCCATGGAGTCCTTGTCGAGGCGTCCGACAGGGAAAACGCGCACCCTGCCCCGTCCGCCTTGTCTCGTCGAGTTTACGAGCTGGCGCGGGAGGAGGTCGTAAACGGTCTTTTTCGCGTGGGCATCCTGGGCTGTGACGACATAGCCTTCAGGCTTGTTCATGATATAGTAAACGTCCGGAGCCGCCTCCAGGACTTTGCCGCGGTAGGCAATGGTGTCTTTCGTGAGGTCCACCTGGCGGCCGAGGTCTTGCACCACTTCACCGTTCACGGTCACGGCGCCATTCGTGACGAGGACCTCGCATTTACGCCGCGAACCGAGACCGGCCGTGGCCAGGGCGCGGGCGATCCTCATCGTTTTCGCAGTTCCGCGTAATGGAGGGTCCGGCCCTCCGCCTCAAATTTCAGTTCGTAGTTGGTTTTCATCGTTCCTCCGAAGATCCTTTCGTCCTTTGTTTCCCGCACATTCTCCCAGAGTTCCGCCGTCGCAACCATGGCTTCTTTTATTTCCGCATAATAAGCCCCGTCATCGGTCGCGATCTCAAGAAGTCCGGACGGTGCGAGCCGTGAATGGATCAACTTGAGAAAATCCGCTGTGACGGTCCGGCGGCGGTGATGACGGCGCTTGGGCCACGGGTCCGGGAAATAAATATGGACGACGGCGATGCTCGCGGGAGGGACCGCCTCGGTAAGGAACTTCCGGGCCTCGGCCTTCAGGAACCGGATGTTCGCGAGGTCGCATTTCCCGACTTTCGTTTCCCCCTTGCGCCGGAACTTGCTGACATAGTCGATCCCGAGGAAATTCGTGTCCGGATTCTCCCGCGCACGTTCCGTGAGGAATTTCCCCTTTCCGCAGCCGATCTCGAGCTCCACGGGGTTTTTGTTCCCGAAAAGTTCTTCATAAGAAATAACGTCGAACTTCTCGTCCCCGGCACCGAACCGCCCGGAACGTTGTCCCTCCGTTGCGGAGGGATCAGCCGGCTTCGTCACCCGCCCCTCATCCGGGGCATCCTTCGTTACCGGCGGCCAAGGCATACCAGCGTCTCCAAATGACGGGTCCTCGGGAAGAAATCGAACGGCGTGATCTTCCCGACCGTCCACGTCCCAGCCGTGAGTTTTTTTAGATCGCGGGCGAGCGATACCGGTGAACAAGAAAGATAAAAAAGGGATGCAAGTTCCTCCGCGGCATTGAGCGTTTCGATCACGGAGGGACAAAGCCCCGTGCGCGGGGGATCAATCAACGCGACGCGGTCCCTGCCGGCGGTCTCCTTCAGGACCTCCGGCAGATATTGTTCAACCTGCCCTTCGAGGATCCTCGCGTGTCCAAGTTTATGGTATTCAATATTATGACGGGCCAACCGCACCGAATCGTGCCCGGACTCGATCATCACGATCTCTTTCGCGAGGTCCGCCAGGGCGATCCCGAAAAGCCCGACACCGGAATACAGGTCGAGAAAGACCGTCTCCCGCGTCCACCGGATATTGTCCGCGAGATGCCCGACGATCTTCCCGAGGATCGAAAGGTTCGCCTGGAAAAACGTGTCGAGCGAATAAAAGATCCTGCGGCCGCGGAGAGTCACGGAGAAATAATCCTCTTGCGGCATCCTGAGCGACCTCCGGCCGATACCACCCCAGGCGACC
>MWBI01000102.1 GCA_002068945.1 Candidatus Omnitrophica bacterium ADurb.Bin314 | reverse complement strand
CAGGGGCGAGCCATGTTCCTGCCGTTTCCGGTGCCCGCTGCCCGGCGGGGCTGGACGCGTCCGGGAACCCGGTTGATTGGTCTGATTGTGAATTGCGGAAGGATACGGCGACGGGTATTTTTTATGTTCCGACGCTGATGCTTTTCAAGCGGATCTACAACACGGCCTGGAAGGAATACGACGGGACCTATTACAACACGAACGGCGTCAGGGGTCTCTCGGCCCCGGAAAAGGAGCAGTCCTACACCGCGCAAAAGGACCGGTGGGGCGCCGGAAGCCCCTGGGGACTCGCCTGGAGTTCCCCCGATGATTCGGCGCCGCCGCTGCCCGATCCTGATGGCACGGCCCTCCAGAAACTTTTGCACAATATCATTGTCACGAGGACCGTTACCCGCTGGGATCAGCTGACCCCGGACGAGAAGGAGATTCTCAGGGGATTTCGCGTGGCTTATACCATTCCGGTTGCGAGAAAGAATGACGCCAACGAGTGGAGTCTTGTCTGTTGCGATAAAAAAAACACGGACGGGCGCTGCGATTTTTCCACGAACAGGATATGCCATCCGGCCGATACGGGGTTCAGTTCCGCTGCCGTAAGTTACCGGAACGTGGTTTTTTCGGGGAATGTGCTTCCTGACCGGGATATCCCTGTCAATACCGACAGCATGATGCGATGTCCGGGAAGGGATTGGGAATGGCGGACCTATCAGCCCGTTCCGCCGGAGTGCGAAGTCAGGGGAGTGCCGCTGACGGGTGGTGTTTACTTCAATGTGATTATGCCGGATTGGCTCACGGGTCCTTCTCTTAACTATATCTCGACAACGCCTGATTATGTGTGTAAAAACATTTGCACGGGAGGCAGCGAAACGGAGGCTCCGGTATGTACCTACACCTGTACGGGCGGAGCAGGTCCATCGTTACGCTATGAGCCTTCAGGGATCAGATATTATCACGGGCGCTACGTTCCGCTTTATGTCGCCCGGTACAGCGGAGGGCTTGAAAACCTGATCAATTACCAGGAACAATGGGGAAAGATTTCACTGGTGAACGAGAAGGAGGTTGTCGACTGGCAGCAGACGATCCGGTTTTACGGGGTCCAGACGGCTCCTTGGCATGCCAGAGAACTCCGGATCTCAACGACCGTTTTCCCGGAGGACACTTCGGAAACAGTGCGGCCCGCTTTTTGGAAACCCGCCTATTATTGCGCGCCGGCCCGGAAGGCTTTTTATAATGAAACTCTCAGGACCAGTCCGCCGCCGGGAACGCCGTCCGTTTACGCGCTGACGCGGAAAACCTTCAGGGAACTGGACCCGCGTAGCGGCGAGCCCCTTGGTATCAGAGACGAGAGCGCGGTATAACGTTCACAACCTTGTTTTCTTTATGAAAGGAACAATGCGTTTTCAGTGTTCTGAATGCAGGATCCTCATGACGGCAGTCTGGGTCGCTATGATGTCATGTCTTTGCCCGTTGGCCCGGGCGGCGGAGATCGCTCCGGCCGATGAGGAATTCCTGAACGAAGTCCAGGAGAGGTCTTTCCGGTTCTTCCGGGAACAGGTGAATCCCTATAACGGCCTCGTACCGGATGCCGCGGCGCACCGGGACAAGGGCCTTTCGCAGGCGCCGGCAAGTATTGCCGGTGTCGGGTTTGCGCTGACCGCCTATCCCGTTGGTGTCGAGCGCGGATGGATGGACCGCGGCAAGGCGCGTGAACTCACCCGGCGGACCCTTGAGTTCCTTCTGAACGATGCGCCTCAGCATAAAGGGTTTTTCTACCATTTTCTCGATCCCGGGACCGGCCGGCGCGTGAACAATTCCGAACTTTCCCCGATCGACACGGCGCTTCTTCTCGCGGGTGCCCTTTTTGCGGCGGAGTATTACGACGATCCCGGGATCCGGGGGCTCGTGAAGGCGATCTACGAGCGGATCGATTTTCCGTGGATGCTGAACGGCGGCAGGACGTTCGCGCTGGCCTGGACGCCGGAGACGGGTTTCAGCCGGAATCGGTGGGACCATTTTGACGAGTCGCTCCTGCTTTACGTGCTCGCGATCGGCGCGCCCGCGAGCGGTCATCCGCTCGATCCTTCGGTCTGGAAAGAAATTCTCCGTCCGGCAGGGAGTTACCGGGATTACCGCGTGATCCAGATGCCGCCGCTTTTCACGCATCAGTTCCCGCATGTCTGGCTCGACCTCCGGAACAAACATGACGGATATGCCGATTATTTCAGGAATTCCGTCAATGCGACGCTCGCCAACAAGGCTTTTTGCGAGGACAATGCCGGGACCTACCGGACCTACGCGCAGGGGTTCTGGGGGTTGAGCGCGTCCGACGGTCCGGGCGGCTACAAGGCGTACGGCGCGCCGCCCGGGTGGGGTGTCGCGCATGACGGGACGATCGCACCGACGGCCTGCGGGTCGTCAATCGTGTTCACGCCGAAGGAATCCATCGCCTGTCTCCGTCTGATCAGGGAAAAATACGGCGAAAAGATGTGGGGCCGCTACGGTTTTGCCGACGCAATGAACGTGGACAAGAACTGGGCGAGTGACCGCGTGCTCGCGATCGACCAGGGGCCGCTTCTCCTGATGATCGAGAATTACCGCAGCGGTCTCGTATGGGACCGGATGATGAAAAGTCCGTATGTCCGGAGCGCGTTCGAAAAAATCGGTTTTAGAGAAGGAACGATGGAGCTCCCGTGGCCGGACCCTCCGGTCTACCGCGCGCCGTATCTCGCGGGGGGGATCAAACCCGACGCGATGCTGAAAGACTGGCCGGCGGGTGACGTGATCCGGCTCACGCCCGAAGCGAATACGGAGTACGGGACCTTCGGAGGCCCCAGGGACCTTTCGGCGAAAATCCGGTTCGCGTGGGACGAGCAGGCGCTTTATTTCGTCGCGCAGGTGATGGACGATGAGATCGTCGCGAAACATTCAGGGAAACAACTCTGGCGGGACGACCTTCTCGAGCTCTACGTGGATCCCGAAGGCGATGGGCTCTTCTGGGAAGATGCGGCGGATTACCAGATCGGATTCCGTCCTTCCCCGGACGGTTCGGAAGTCGAATCCTGGTCCTGGTTCCAGGGCGGCGAATCGTTCCTGAAGACCGGCAAGGCGTCCGCCGCGTCCTATGCCGACGGGCAGGGGTATATCATCGAAGGCGCCCTGCGTTGGGACGCGCTCGGAATACGCCCCAGCGCCGGATCTACGGTCCGCCTTTCGCCGGCGGTCCATGATATCGAGCGGAAGGAAGGGGATGGGAAACTGGTGTGGTTCTTCCGGAACGAAGGGAAGCCCCGGCGTTACACGCTCGGAAAGATCTTGCTGGAAAAGAACCCGTCATAACCGTATCGGCCTGCGGGCGGGTACGGCAAGAGGAGGGAAGACGATGAAACGGAAAAACCCTCAGACAAAAACCGGTGGTCGGTCGGGTGAGCCCCGGCGAACGGGGATCAACCTGGGCCGGTCGGTGCTGGAGCTCCGGAAGGAGCGCGGTCTCAGCGGCGTGGAACTCTGTCGTCGTTCGAACGGGCTCGATCCCAGGACCCTGACCGCGGTTGAAAAAGGGAGGATCAGGAATCCTTCGATTGCCACGCTCGAGATGATCGCGAAAGGGCTCGGGGTGGCCGTGAGCGGGATCTTCCGGAGGGCGGAAGTCTCGTTGCCGGAATGTTTTTCCCAAGGGACGCCGAAAGGGCTTTATCGCATTGCTTTCCCCTCGAAAGGGGTCGAGTTCATCGCCTTCTCGCCGTCCATCGATGAGCTGTTTTGCGGGAAGGTGCTTGTCGATCCGGGGAAGTCGTTTGACGGCAGTATCCTGAACGGTACGGGCGCGGTTTTCCTCCAGACGCTGAGCGGGCGCTTCGAAGGAAAAGTGGATGGCAGGGGCGTGACGCTGAAGGAAGGGGATAACCTCTTCTTTTCCGGGGGCATGGATGTATCGTTCGGAAATCCCTTGCAGCGCCAGGGCGCCCTTTTGCTGGTTTCGGCGCCGTCCTGTTTTTCAGGGCGCCGTTTTACGGCGGCCCGGAATCCGTGCGATCTATAAACTCTTGAATTCGGGACGCAGAGTTCTAGAATGACGGGAACGAAAGGAAACAGAAAATGAAGGCTGATGAAATGGCCCAAAGTGACTCGAAAGGGATGGGCGGGTTCTCCCTGCTTGAGATTCTCGTAGCCATTACAGCGATCACTGTGGTTGCCACCGGTGTTCTCGGAGTGACGGGCCATGTCAGCCGGGCCGCGGCCGCGATGCAGCAAAAAATGGTCGCGGTCCATTTGATCGACAAGATGCTCGCGGAGGCCAAGAAAGACAACGGTCGGAGCCTTCAGCCCGGGACCAGCGCGGTCGCGGAGGTTCGTGAGCTCAAACATGGCGCGATGACCCGGACGGTGGAGATTCTTGAATCCGATCCCGACCTCAAGCAAGTGACTATCCGCATCGGGTGGGATTATCCGTGGAAAGAAGGCGAGAACAAGCCTTGTGTTCAATGTGACAAACAGGAGACTGTTACCACGGTCTTTTATGCAGGGTGATCTATGAAAGAACCGCACGGCCTCTCTTTGATGGAGCTTATCATCGCAGTTTGCATTCTGGGCAGCGTGTTGTTCGCGATGAGCACCTTGCATCTTTCGGTCACGGGGTCCAAGGTCGCCCAGGATCAGGGTGCCAGGATGCAGAATGAGCTGCTGGCAATCTTCCGAGATTTTGAGCTGCAGTTGCAGGGTGGGGTCCGGAAAGGGTTTTTGAGCCATTATCCCGATGGCACGGAGATTCCGGCGGACAGTCCGGTGCAGGGTCCTTTCTACTATCGTTCCGAAGATAAACAGGGAGAGATCTGGATGGGTACGCTGGTTGGTTCGGGAACCGGCGCGAAGGAAGTCTGGTACGGATATCTGCTTGCGTCGGGAGTGCCTCCCGAGGCGAAGCTGGTCCGCAGAGTGTACACGGTTGGAGCTGCTGAGGCCGCTGGTCGTCTATGGACCGAGACCGAGCTTTCAACCCCCGGGATGTTCGCGCCGTATGCTGATGCGGATCTGGATAATGACGGGACTGTGACGGTTGCCGGAATGGACAACGAAGAAAGTCTTAGAGACGCCTGTGTCACCGCTGCGGAGTTGCCCAAAAATCTTTGCGAAGACAAAGGTGTCTATCCCGTCTTCAAGACAGACCCAGGGAAGAAAACAGTTTCCGTCAGCCTCAGCGCCCGGGGCTCGGTCGGGACGGCGCTTGGCGCAAAAAAAGATCTGAAAACAGCGGGGATCACCAAAACGGTTTTTTTGCATGCCGAACTGGAATGAAAGGATTATGAGGAACAATCAGAAGGGGTTCGCGATCATCTTGATGTTTTTTCTGGTGATTGCCATTTCGCTGGTACTCGCGGGGAATTTTATAAGCCTGGGGATGCAGCAGCGGACTATTCAGCGGACGGCTGACCGCATCAGGCTTGCGTGGGCGGCCGAAGCTGTGATCGATCGAACCTTTAAAGTATTCAACGACTATGTCCGGGCCAACGGCTTCCCTTCCGCAGAGGCGGACGCTTCGGGAGACTTGGTCGTCTACGAGGAATCGGAAGGGTCGAAGGTCCTTTTCCAGAAGACTCTTGAAACGTGGTTCGACTCGCCGTTCCTGAAGCCCCAAAAGGGAGGCAACTACCGGTTCGATGGGCTTCAGCATATTCAGGTTCAAAGTCTCAAGGTCCTGGTGGATCCGGCGACCCAGGTCTCGGAAAATCAGCGCCTTTATGAGGTTCGAATCCGGCTTCACCATCCGTTGACCCGGACGTCCGTGGAATATTCCCAGAAGATTCAAGTGCGGACCGGCCGGCTTTTTGATTATGCGGTCTTTTACAACACGGACCTTGAGATCGCGGCGGGCCCGGATTGGGAACTCCAGGGGCCGATTTTTTCGAACGGGAACGTTTACTTGATGACCGGCAGCGGAAGTAGGCTGACGCTCAGGATGCCTCCGGACGATTCCACCAATACCGAATATTACGCGCTCCGGAGCGCAGGCAACATTTACTTCTATTTCAAGACTGCGCTTGCGGAGAATTATTTCCTCAAAAACAACAAATACCGCGCGGCGGTTCCGGATTTTTACAAGACCGATGAATCGTCCCACCCTTTTTATGTTGAGGGGACGAAAGGGGTCGAGGTTTACGGGGAGCCCGCGGCGAAAAGATTTCTCGGATATGATGCTGACGAAGCTCCCCCGTTCGTTTACACGTTCCGGAACTCAGTCCAGTATGGCGGGGCCACCGCCCATACGATCTTGGTTGTGAAGCCAGGTGAAACGAAGCCGTACGTGTTGCTTTCGTCGGCCGTTCCCTCCACGCCGATCCG
>MWBI01000101.1 GCA_002068945.1 Candidatus Omnitrophica bacterium ADurb.Bin314 | reverse complement strand
CAAAAAACACCAGCAGGAAACCCGCCGGCAGATCCTCTTTCTCAAGAATCTCGGTATCGCGCTCTTTGTCCTCATGCTTGTTTCACTGGGGATCGTAGGCCTTTTTGTGTTCATGCCCGTTATTCGCAAAGTCGAGTCCTATTTGCACCAACTGAGGAACGTCAACGACGCGCTCGAGGAAAAAGTGAGGGACCGCACCGCGGAGCTGGAGCAAAAGGCCACGGAGCTTGCCCTTTCGAACCAACGTCTCCAGGACCAGATCAAGGAGCGCCTCAAGGCGGAGGACGATCTCCGGGACGCGAACGCCTTTCTGGATTCCGTGATCGAAAACATCCCTGACATGATCTTCATCAAGGACGCCAAGGAACTCCGGTTTGTCCGGTTTAACCGGGCGGGCGAGGAGTTGCTCGGCCGGCCGAGAGAGGACTTCATCGGAAAGAACGATTATGCGTTCTTTCCGAAAGAACAGGCGGATTTTTTCGTCCAGAAGGACCGGGAGACGCTCCGGAACAAAGTGCTTCTTGAGATCGCCGACGAACCCATTGATTCCGCGCAAAAAGGACGCCGGATTCTTCACACGAAAAAAATCCCCATTCTGGACGGCTCGGGAAATCCGATGTACCTCTTGGGAATCTCCGAGGACATCACGGAGCGCATTCATTCCGAGAAACGCCTGCGGGAGCTTTCCATGGCCATGGAAAATGCTCTCGACGGCATCGCCAAACTCGATGTAAACATGAAATTCATGGAGGTGAACAAAGCGGTCGCGGCCACGCTCGGTTACACCCCCGAAGAGATGGTCGGCCTGAACCGTCTTGTAACGATTTGTCCGGAGGACCACGACAAGGTTCGGGCCGCCTTCAAGGTAATGCAAGAACACGGAAAGGCGGACCTTGAGATCAAGGCGATCCGTAAGGACGGGAACATCATCCACCAATACGTCGTCATTAGCCGGGTCCTGAACGATAAGGGTGAATTCGACAGCTTTTACTGTTTCTCAAAGGACGTCACGGAAAAGAAATATCACGAGGCCATCAATATCAAATCCGAGCTTATCCAGATGGTTTCGCATGAGCTCCGGACGCCGATCCACTCGGTCAAGGAAGGGCTTTCGATCGTTCTCGAGGGACTTACGGGTCAACTCGCACCGGAACAACGCGAGGTACTTGAGATCGCGAAACGCTGTGCCGACCGGCTGGCCCGTCTCGTCAACGACGTTCTCGCCTTCCACAAACTTGAGGCCGGCGTGATCGATTTCCGGATGAAGCCGGCCGATCTCAATGCTGTTGTTGCGGATGTCGCGAAAGCCATGGGCCCGCTTGTCAGGGAAAAAGGCCTTTCGTTCTCAACCGAACTCCAGAGGGGCCTTCCTGCCATTGAGATGGATCAGGACAAGGTCACGCAGGTCATCACGAACTTTCTTCAAAACGCCATTAAATTCACGGTGAAGGGCGGGATCACGATCAAGACGTCCTTGGCAAACGATTTTGTGACGGTCGCCATCCGGGATACGGGCATCGGCATCCAGCAAAAGGACATCCCGAAGATTTTCAGGAAATTTGGACAGCTCGAGGCCGCAAAATCGATAGCGCCGGGCGGCACCGGACTCGGGCTCGCGATCTCCAAAAAGATCGTCGAACAGCATCACGGAACGGTCTCCCTGGAATCGGAATTCAGGCGGGGAAGCGTCTTTTCGTTTTCCCTTCCGCTCAGTCAGCCGGTCAACTTTCACACGGCGCCGGTTTAAAGGGATGAGGTCTTTCGGAAGAAGACAGCTGTGAATCTTCAGTCTTCGTGTCGGACGCCTTCGACACCGGCGCCGCCAAGAACGACCTTCACATAGGGGCTTTCCTCTTCACCGCAAACAACGCGTATCCGGAGTTCGGCCTTGCCGCCTTCGGCGGTCCATGATGGATCAAGGACCAGGGAGGGCTCCCGGGATTCGAGCGCTGCGATCTTTTTCTTTTTTCCGGGCCTGGAAACCTCCGCCACATATCGGATCGTATTTCCATCGACAAAACCATGCCTGACGGCCAGGTCTTTAAAAACGAGTTTCCCGTTCAGAACCTCGAAAGCATCCAGCGGGGCGGCTTTTGAGAACCAGTATTTCGCGATCAGGTCCCGGCGCTCGGCGAGCGTTTGAACAAGATAATCCTCGTCCTCCGGGCGGCTGTAGCGGCCCGCTTTGACCATGGTCCGGATATCTTCATCCGTAAAGCTTGCGATGATCTTCGCGGCCCAGAACCCGTCGGCGTTCGTCAGAACACGAAAGGCCTCATAGGGAAGCTGCGCTTTATGGTCTTCCGGATCAAACTGGTCATTGCTGAAATAGCCGATCGCGGGAGACTTGTGGGGCATTTCTCTGGCCCTGCGCCATTTTTCCTGCCAGGGTTTTTCCCAAAACCCGAGGGCAAAGACTGCCTTCGTGATTTCCCCGTAATCGATCGCGTATTCGTGCCCGAACATCGGGGGCTTGGCCCCGCCCGCGGCCGCGCCGAAAGCGCTGTTAAAGTCGAAGAGATAGCGCTTGAGGACCGTTTTTCCGTTTTCGGTCACAGCCATTTCAAGCGTGTTGCTCTCCCGGATATCGTTGTTGTTGAGCCACGCCGAAAAAACGCTGAGCGCCCGGATTTCCCGGCGGTCGCGGTGGTTGACCGGGTCTTCCGGATCGTTCTGCCGACGCGAACGAAAACTGAGATGGCCGACGTTCTTCCCCGGAACGATCTTGCTCGCCGAGGCGAGGTATTCCCCGTCCTCGGTCACAGGGAGGAATGAAAGATACTGTTCCAGAATCTCCGGGGTCATTTTTTTACGGAATCCGGTGTCGTCATAAGTGTAGGCGTTCTCTCCGATCGTGATATCTTCGGCCTTGAACCGGAGCACGGTGTACTGAGGCACGTGATACCCGATCGCATGATAGAACCGGCTGGCCGCCACTTCCGCGGCCGTGGCGAGCTCCAGGGACCCTTCGTTATCAAACTTCAGACAATACCTGTCCCCTTTGGCGTCCTCGATGAAAAAACCCGGGTGAAGTCCTTGTTGTTTTCCTTTGGTGATCTTCATCGGCGCGCTCAGGTCGGGACCGGCGGTCTCGGCGGAGCCTTTGGCAAGCTCCTCGTTCGAAAGACGCCGCCTGCCATGGCGATTCGTGAAGAACGAGGAATCGGGAACCTCGTCAAAAACGTTCACATTCGCCGCAGGAATCTCTTTCCGGAAGATCTTCCTGCCCCAGCGACCGAGATCCAGCTGGTTCACGCCTTCATAATAGATATTCTGATCGAAAACATCCTTACATAGCGTGGTTTCCCGCTCCCTGAATTTCGGGCTCTCGGACGCGCGCGAGACCATCGGCACGGCAAGGATCATGGTCACCGTCATGACCAGGCTGTTTACCGTCAAATGTTTCTTCATAGCTCCCCGCAATTAAAAAGCGACCTTGTTCTTCACGTAGAATTTGGTGCCTTCGTCGCCGTGGGCGACTGAAATATTCAGGACCGTATGTTTGGAATGGCTCACGTAAAAACCCACACCGTAAGACTCCCGGAAATCGCTGAACTTGAACGCGCTGAACTCGTTGAACGTCTGGCCTTCGTCCAGAAAGACCGCCGCATTCATGCGAAAATCCCTGTATTCCCAGATTGCGTAGCGATATTCGATGTTGAAGAGCAGCGCGCTTTCGCCATAGAAACGGTTGTACGTGAAGGCCCGGAAGGTTTCGCTGGTCCTTTGGGACGACCCCATGCCGCCAAGCCTCGTCATATCATAAAACGGGATCTCGCCGCCATTCACCTCATCGTGATGTTCCCCGAAAAACCGGACCGCGAGCACGCGCCGCGGAGAACCCAGCCGGAAATATTTCGCGGTGTCCAGCTGGTAGGTGAAGAAGCGGGCTTTGCCGCTGTCCACGCCTTCCGTGAACTTAAAAGTTAACTTCTGATAGCTTCCCCTGGTGGCCTCGTCGTGGCTGTCTCGCGTGTCGCGCAGCAGCACCGCCTTCCAGCTCAGTTCCTCGCCGCCATAGAGGCCCGGGATGTCCCGCCCCGCGAAGATCTCGGTCATGTCCCCTTTTCCCTTGTGCGCACGGTGTTTCAGCTGATTCTCTTTAAACTCGAACGTCCCGGTCAGGTCCAGTGTCGGAGAGAATTCATAACCCACGTTGTATCCCAGCGTGGTCGTTTCCATGCGGACGGAAGAACTGTCGCCAAGGCTTGTGTCGGGCCCGATGCCATAGAACGGTTCCCGGCTGCGGTGGTCAAAGTTGAACGTCCCGGAACTATGGAATCCCGTTTCTCCAATACGTTGTGCCCCGATCTCGGAATCGACAACGAACCGATTGTCCATCGCATACCGGAGGGACGCCGTCGCGATCAGGTCGGGGTAATCCTCTTTTTGACGCGCGACCGCCACGAGATCCGCGTTGCCACCCATGAGCGGCAGGATCGCCGAATCCGTGAACGCAAGATGCGGCGTGAAACCATATTCTTTCATTCTGTCGTAGATGTAGATCGCCTTGTCAGCCACATGGTGATTGTCGATATAGACCAGCGACTTGTCGACGGGCCATTTGACGAGACGGAACGGAAGCTCCAAAAGCGACGAGACAGGGTCTTTCAGCCTTTTGGCTTTGAGCGGTCCGTTCGGATAAACGGGGGCATAGGTGTCCTGCTGCGCGAAAGAGGCTCCCGCAAACGCGGCGATGCCGACGGCCACGAGGGCAACACGGATGATGTTACGACATTTCCTGGTCATGAGATCAGCTGGCTGTCCGTTCTTTCCCTTTGTTCTTCCAACAAGCGGTCCAGAAGACCCAGTTCGTTGAACAGGACGACCCTGAGTTCACAGGTTTCCGTCCCGATCTTCACCAGATAAGAACGGCCTGTTTTGCGGGACCTTGAGGCAATACTTACAATGAACGCTTCCGCCGTCGGCGCGTCCGAGCGATATCTGGCATATTTGTACCGCATGTGCGCCGCCGCTTGCTGAGACGTATGGGTCACGCCGTTGCGGATGAACTCAACGGAGGATTCCCTGGTCCTCTCGATCAGGTAATCGATCCTCGCCCTCTGGTATTCCGAGGTCGCGGGCGTTGTCTTCCGCAATCTCCGGAAGGCCTGGTAAGCCGTGGGATCTTCGACCGGGCCAAGCGTCAGCTCGTCGCAGGGGGTTTTCACCTCCTCCGCTATAGCCGCCGGACCTGCGATCAAAAACAAGAGCGCCAAAACCGAAACGGGACGAACCAATCGCTCCATTCTACAAACCTTCCTCCGAGTACACTCGCAGCTTTCTATGAATGAACGCCGTGATCACAAACCACAGCGGCATCAATATTAGAACAAGAATACCGATCCTTTCAACAGAAAGTCCCAACAGGGGGGCCGCCAGCGCCATGTAGATTCCCGCGAGCGTTTTGGCGCCGCGATAGCCCAACATGTCGATCGCGGGCTTGACCCTCCGCCTGAGATGCGCCGGGATCGGAAGATAAAGGATCTCCTTGCTCGCCTGCTGGATCGAATAATTCATTCCCGAATCGTACATCTTGTAAAAAATCCCGACAAAAAGGGCCGGCGATAACGCGCTGACAAGAGACAGGCCGGCAAGGCCCACAGGCAGGATCCAGAGAGAAATCCCGACCCCGTAACGTTTGAGGAGCTTCCCGGTGATAACGAGCTGAAGGATGAAGGAGAGGGCGTTCTGCCATCCATAAAAACCTCCGTAGAAAGCCGTAATCGCGTCTTTCCCCTGGATCGCCATCTGAACGACGCCGCCGAACTGGTTCTCCACGATCGTCGAACTCATCTTGGCAATAACGATGATCCCCGCGATGAGGGCGAGATACGACGCGGTCGCGAACGGATGCTTCTTCGCTTCTTTTTCCTTGAGAGCTTCATGCGTTCCGGCCGCGGCGATACCGCCTCCGACCTCCACGGCGCCGGGGGCCTTCGGCAGGATGCATTTCCAGAGGAAAGAGATCAGAAAAATACAAAGGACAA
>MWBI01000100.1 GCA_002068945.1 Candidatus Omnitrophica bacterium ADurb.Bin314 | reverse complement strand
AGGAATACCCGATCAGCCATGAGAGGCCCCAAAAAAATCCTTCGCAATGCGGCGAGCCATTTCAGCGACCGGCACGCCTTCCGGCCAATCGACCCAGCGGATGCCCTTCTCCCGCCTGAACCACGTCCATTGCCGCTTCGCAAAATGCCGCGTGGCCTGTTTGATCCGATCCTTCACCTCGCTCGACGCCCGGTATCGACACCCGGCGTTCACACCCGCTGCCGCAATAACCGGGAAAAGCTCCTTATAGCCAACGCCTTGCCGCGCGGTGTCGGAAAGCCGTTGCTTCGCGAGGCGCCGCACTTCACGGACCAGCCCCTTCCGGAACATCGTGTCCACGCGCCGGTTGATCGCGTCATAAAGGGCCGCGCGATCCCGGTTCAATCCGATCACGACAGGCCGGTAGCCGAGCTCCCCAAGTCCCGGACTCTTTTTCAGGGGTTCGGATGGTTTCCTGCCCGAGACCCGGTAGATCTCAAGCGCCCGGATGATCCGTCGCAGGTTATGCGGTCCGATCGCCTTCGCGCGGACGGGATCCGCCTTCAAAAGCTTCGCATAAAGGGCTTCAGGCCCTTTTAAAAGGGCCTCCCGCTCAAGCTTTCTCCGGAGATGGGCATTCGCGCCCGGCTGGGACGAAAGCCCCTCTAATAAAGCCCTGACGTAAAAACCGGTCCCCCCCGCGACGATGGGAAGATGTCCCCGCCCCGTGATCTCGCGAAGGACCTTGAGGGCATAGCGACGATACTGGAAAACGGAAAATTTCCTGGAAGGCGGGAGTAAATCGATCCCGTGATGGGGCACACCCCGTCGCTCCCGGAAGGACGGTTTTGCCGTGCCGATATCCATCCCCCGGTAGACCAGCATGGAATCCGCGGAAACGACTTCCCCATTCAAACGCTTTGCAAGCTCAACGGCGAGCGGGGTTTTCCCGGACGCCGTGGGACCGACGATGAACAACACCGCCGGCAAACAAGATGATTTTTGAGGGCCTTCGGCTCGAGAACACATGGGAGACATTATGGCAGCATACCGGCATGGCGTACAGCGCAGAGAGTAAAGGCAAAATCCCGGCTGAATGCTGCACGCTCCACACTAAACGCTCACATCGATTCCGGATGAGAAATGCCTAGAAGCTGCAGACCGTTGCGCAGGACAATCCGCGTCGCGTCGGAAAGCAGAAGGCGGGACTTCGTAAGTTCCTTGTCTTCATTCACGATGCGGTGGAACGAATAGAATTTGTGAAAGCACGCGGCGACCTGGCGCAGGTAATCCGCGAGGCGGTAAGGCTCGAGAAGCCGGCTCGCCGCGATGAGGTTGTCCGGGAACTGGGACAGACAGCTAATCAGGTCCGTCTCTTCTTTCGAGGAAAGCAGGCTGAGATCGACTTCCGCCGTGACCTTCTCGCCCGAGAACTTCAGGAGGCTCGCGATGCGGGCGTGGGCGTACTGGAGGTAATAAACGGGATTTTCCTGCGACTGCTCCTTCGCGAGATCGAGATCGAAATCAAGGGGGCTTTCCTGGCGGCGCATCGTGAAGAAGAACCGCGTGGCGTCCACGCCGACCTCCTCGTAGAGCTCCCGGAGCGTCACGAACTCGCCCGCGCGGGTCGACATGCGGACCGGCTGTCCTTCGCGGTAAAGCGTCGTCAGCTGGACGATACCGATGTGGATCGCCTCCGGTGAATAGCCGAGCGCCTGACAGGCGGCCTTCAGGCGCGGGATGTAACCATGATGGTCCGGGCCCCAGAAATTCACCATCATGTTGTAGCCGCGTTCGTACTTCGAAAGATGATAGGCGATGTCGGGCGCGAGGTAGGTATACTCCCCCGTCGATTTCTTCACGACGCGGTCCTTGTCGTCCCCGAAATCGGTCGAGCGGAACCAGAGTGCGCCCTCATTCTCAAAAAGGTACCCTTTTTGCTTGAGGACTTCGAGTGCGCGCTCGACGGATTTCCTGGCGTACAGCGACTTCTCGCTGAAATAATTGTCAAAATGGACGCCCATCTTCGCAAGGTCCTCTTCGATCCGGCCCATGATCGCCTTCACCGCGTAATGGCCGCAGAACTCGACCGCCTTGTCCTCGGGTTCTTTCAGGAGAAGGTCCTTCTTTTCCTTTTCGATAATGTCCCGGGCAATCTCGCGGATGTAATCCCCTTTGTAGCCGTCTTCCGGCAAAGGCATCGCGAGGCCGAGCAGTTCGTTATAACGGGTCCAGACGCTTTTTGCGAGCAGGCCCATCTGACGGCCGGCATCGTTCAGGTAATATTCGGGATGGACCTCGTGGCCGGTGGCCTTGAGGATGCGGCAGAGCGAATCGCCGACCGCAGCCTGGCGTCCGTGCGCGATCGTGAGCGGTCCGGTCGGATTCGCGCTGACGAATTCGACGATGACCTTTTTGCCTTTCCCGTATTCCGAAGCACCGTAGCGCGTGTCCGCATGATAAATGGCCACGAGCACGGCGCCGAGATCGGCCTTGCGAAGGGAGAAATTAATGAATCCGCCGCCCGCGATCTTCGCATGTTCCACGGGGGAATTTTCCCCAAGCTCCTCGATAAAGGCGACGATCGCCTCCGCGATGTCCGCGGGTTTCTTCCTCAGGAGCTTCGATAGTTTGAACGCGACGTTTGTCGACAGGTCGCCGTGGCTGGATTCCCTCGGCGGCTGAAGATCGCACGACAGACCTGCGGGCAAATCCATCTTCTGATCTTTAAAAAGACTTTCGATCGCTTCGTTGAGGACTGAATCTATCTTTGATTTCATATTTGGGCACGGGATGCGGTGTACGAAGCACGGGGAAAAAACGTCTGTTTCATATTCGGGACTCCATACGCCAATCTAAATCTTTTTTGCTTCTCCCCAAAGCCGTTCAAGGCCGTAGAATTCGCGGGTGTCCTTATAAAAGATATGCGCGATGACCGACCCGAAGTCGAGGAGGATCCATTTTCCCTCCCGGAGCCCTTCCGCATGGAGAGCCGGTATTTTCTTTTTTTTCATCTCGTCCATGATGTGCTCGGCAAGCGCCCGCACGTGGCGATCGCTGTTCCCGTGGGCGATAATGAAATAATGCGTGAGGCTGGAAAGCTTGGAAATATCGAGAACGACGAGATCTTCGGCCTTTTTATCCTCCGCAAGGGCGCGGATCAAAGCGGCTATTCGTTTCGGCTGCAATGTCTTGACTCACCTTTCCGGTTAAAATTTCGGGGATTATAGCACACCTTCGCAGCTCAGCAAAAACCGTTTCCATGCCACCCCGACCGAGTAATGTCCAATCCCGCCGGTAGCCGGCACGACGCGGTGACACGGAATCACGACCGGCAAAGGATTCCGGTTCATGGCACTCCCGACCGCCCGCGCCGCGCCGGGATGACCCGCCCGCCGGGCCAGATCTCCGTATGTGATTTTCCGGCCCGCCGGGACATTACGCAGCGTCCGGTAAATCTTCTTCTGGAATGGTGTGCAGGAAGAGAGATCGAGTTTCGCGCGGCGGGACCGGCAAAGAAGAGGGGCGATCGAAGGCCGTCCTCCCGTCATGCGCCGGGAATCCAGGACGGGAAATCGGATGCGGCAAAGCCCCTTCGCGCTGAATTCGAGTACGAACGTTCCGGCTCCGGTCCGGACAGGAACCCGCCGGACGATCATGACCGGTCGAGAATTACTCCCGGAACGCATCCTGAATCATCGAAACCGGCAGCCGCGAATGGATCGTCACCGGCTTCGAAGGATCAGCATAGGACTCCGCGAGAACGCCTCGTCCCTTGATCGCGATCATGGCCCAATTGCCGTGTTCCTTCACATGCCCGAACTGCGTGCTTCCGAAGGACCGCAGGACTCTCTGCACCGACTTTGTCGCGCGCGGTGACTGTCCCGGGGCACTCCCGCTTCCGGACGCGGGGTTATCAACCACCGAGACCGCGTAAACGGTGCCATCCGCAAAACTCTCGAGGTAGGAATCCAGTGCGTTCGCGCCCGCATTCGCAAGCGTCCCCGCGCTGAAGGTTCTCACGTTGCAAGAACGCGACCCGAGACGCGGATCGAATGAGACCACACTGACGGCATTCCTCGCCGACTGCCCGGGGGTTTTTCTCAGGACCGTTTTCCCGTCGACTGAGACCGTCGAAACGCCCGCGCTCTGAGCCGTCACGCTGATCACCGGGGCTGCGGCAGAGACCGCCGGGGCAACCGCCGATTTCGCCTCCGGCTCCATCGGAAGCGCCGCCGCGGCTGACGTCGTTCTCCGGCCGGCATCCGGATCCAGGGTCAATGAAAGCCTGGCGCTCACAGTAACCGGAGTCAGCTTGTTCCGACCCGAAGGCACCGAAATATCTTCCGCCAAGGCTGGCCCCGGCCTTCCCTTAACCGCGATCATCGCCCACCCGTACCAGTATTTCACCTGGCGGACTTTCGTGCTTCCCAAAGACTCAAAAAGCTGATAAGCCTGTGTCACTGCGGGATGAGACCACGGATTCCCATTCACATCCGTAAAACCTCCCTCATCCGCGATCGCGATCGCAACAACCGTTCCGTTCGGAAGGCTGTTGATGTAATTGATCATCGCGGTGGTATTCGCGTAGGTCCCAGCTCCGTAATTGGAAGTTGCATGGGTGTTGAAGGTCCGGACATCACCCAGGCGAATCCCGGTATTGCCATCGATGACCGCCACCGTAATCCCGGTATAACCGCCAGCACCGCTTCCGCCCCGATATGCGAGGGTCTTGTTTTCAAGCTCAACCCGAACGGATCCATTCCAGGTATCTTGCTGCGAAGTCACGGTGATAAGCGGCGTCGCATTCGTCTGGACATTGGCTTCCGGGTTCAGGAAACGCCCCTGCATCGTCGTATACGCCTGTTTCACGTTCCGGTACACGTCGACAATCCCGAACCATTCCTCATCGTTATGACCATCCGGTTGCCCGACGTTCGACTCGTAACTCACCGTATGAGCCCCATCCACATTGCTCTTCCACCATTCATCGTTCCATTCAAACGCCAACGCACCGACCAGAGCCCCATCCGTCCGCTCCGCGGAGAGATCAAAATAGACTTCATCCCAAAGCTGTCCATCCATCTGGGCCTGCATCGACTGATTTTCCGAACCGATCCGATGATCGTAAGAATCCGCACCGAATTCTCCGATATAGAAAGGCTTGCCGGAAACTGATTCCCATTGCGATATTGCTTCCCCGAAGCTCTGCTCGCGATAAATATTGATCCCCCAGATATCGACGGAAGGCACCAGCACGCTGGCAGCCGTCTTCGCCGCGGATGAATCCGCCACAACGGTCGTAACAGGATGGTTCGCATCAAGCCCCTTGATCAACAAGGCCGCCTGCTCGACAAAAGCGGCTGCCTGCTCGAGCGTATCATATGTCCAATAGTACTTCCCGTTCGATTGCCTCAGATCCCACTCATTACCCACCGACCACATCAGGATCGCCGGATGGTTCTTGTAGGCGTTCACTACGGTTGAAATATTGGCTATATCTGCGACCACGGTGCTCTTCGGAGAATCAACGGTCATGATCACCTTGATCCCGTACTGATAAAGCATGTCCAGAACCTTGATCGCATTGGCATCCGTTCCAAAATCATGATAAACGCGAACCGTATTGATCCCCATCTGCGCCATCATCGGGATGTCAGTCTGATACCACGTCTGAAAGCCTTTCTGAAAGGCCAGCGGATCCGCCGAGGGATTGGTGTTATACGAGGTCGGCGACCAATTCACCCCTTTGGCCACATACGCCACAGTCGGAGCAAGCGATCCATCCTGAAGACGATCCTGGACAAAAAGGCGTCGGTCTCCTGCCTGGACCGTCACAACCGAAGGCTGCGCCGGAACACCCAGCTCATAGCTAATCGTATCGCTGTAAACCGTCGAGATGTTCCCGGCCTTGTCCATGATCTGATAAGAAACTTTCTTGGTCCCTGCCTCGCCCGGAAGCGTCAAAGCCTTCGTAGACTCGTAAGCCACCCAGGACGTCCAGTTCGCGCCATCATCCGTCGAAAACCGCACCGTGTCGACACCCGATGTTGAATCCGCCGCAGTAAGGTTCAGGGTCACATCCCGCGACGTGGTGGTCGCGTCCCCGTTGTTGATCTTGATCGATCCCGTCGGTTTTACCGTATCCAGAACGATCGTTTTCGAATAAACAGCACTCACATTTCCGGCCTTGTCGTAGTACTTCACATATACCGTCTTCGCACCGTCCCCGGCAGGAAGCGAGTACGAGGGCTTCGTCGCCGCATACGCCTCGGGCGTGGTCCACGTGGAGTTGTCGTGCGAAAAACTCATCTTATCGATTCCGCTCGTCGTGTCCGTTGCGCTCAGATTGAGCGTGACCGTCCGTGAAGTCGTATACGCGGCGCCGGAATTGATGTTGATCGTCCCGGCCGGCACGACAGTATCGCGGACCACTGTCAGGACACTCGAACCGCTTGTCTTGCCGCTTCCGTTCCTGCTCGTGATCGTGAGTGTATTCGTCCCTTCCGCTCCGAGATTCACGGTCGCCGTCCACGTCGTCGCACTATCGAGCGCCACAACGACGACCCCGTTGATCAGGACCGAAGTCTGGGTCCCCTTCGTTCCCGAAAGCGTTACGGTCGTCTGATTCGTCACACCCGGCACATTCGACGTCACGACCGGCGTTATCGGCAGTGCCTCGTATTCAATCGTATCCGAACAGGTCGCGATATTGGCGGCCTTATCCTTGAGTTGATACTGGACCGTCTTCGTGCCATAACCCGGGGTCAGCGTCACGGACTTCGTCGTCGCAAAGGCTTCCCACGCCGTCCAGGTCGTACCGCCATCCACCGAAAAGCGCATCGCATCCACACCGGACGTCGTATCCGAGCCCGTCAGGGAGAGCGTCACCGTCGTCGAACCTGTCGTCGCATCACCATTATTGATCACAACCGAACCCGTCGGCGCCACGGTGTCGCGCTTGACAGAAAGCGACAGTGTCGCGCTTGATTTCCCCAGCGCGTTCAGGCTTGTCACATTCAGGGCATTATCGCCTTCCGCCCCAAGCGTTACCGTCGCCGTCCAGGTAGTTTCATTATCCAGAGACACCACGAGTTTTCCATTGATCAGGATGGACGTTCCGGCGTCTTTGGTTCCGCTCAGCACAAGCGTCGTCTGATTCGTAAACTGCGGAACCGGCGAAATCACTGCGGGCGTTGACGGAAAAACCGTGTCCCTTCGCCCGGCATTAATATCAAGCGCGAGACTCGGCTGTAACGTAATCGAAACGGGCACTTGCCGGGACACTCCCTCCGCCAATTTCCCCTGCCCCTTGATCGAGGCCATGACCCAACCCCCTTGCCATGTCACATTATTGATCTCGGTGCTACCCCAGGCAGCGCTACTTAAAAGCGCTTTGGTTTGAAGCGCCGCACCATAGCTTCTAAGCCCGCCCTCATCCGTTATCGAGAATAGCACCAGCGTTCCATCCGCCAGGCTGTTGAGATAATCCACCAGTTTTGTATGCCATATATCGTCAGCAAAGGTGTCAAAGCTCCGGTACTCTGTGATCCTGATCCCGGTCGCCATGTCGAACACGAATACATTGATCCCGCGAGCTCCCTTCCCCCCGCCGCCGCGCTTGAACATGACCTTGCCATTAATCTCAACGGATTCATTTCCCCGGGAAGTGACCGTAATGACGGGATTGGCATTCATCTGCACACCGTTGACCGGGTCCTTGAACCGGGACTGGAGCGCCGTATAGGCCGGACTCGGGTTCCGATTGATATCCACAAGCCCAACGCCCGCTACGTCCGTATTGTTATTCCAGGTATGCGCAAAAGCGCCGACAAGCGTTCCGTTCGTGCGTTCCGCGGAAAGTTCAAAATAGACCTCGTCCCACATCTGACCGTTCACCTGGCTTTTGTTGTCTTCATCCACATAAACCAGTCCCCTGGTCCCCACACCCCATTGCGCGATGTACGCGGGCTTGTCGGTGATCGATCGCCATTGATCCAGTGCATCCTGAAATGTATCTCCGCGGTTGGGAGTGATCCCCCACACATCGACGCTCGAAACCAGGGTATTCACCATGTCCTCGGTCGAAACCGAAACGCAATACCAATTGTTAGTGCAGTAAGGTTCCATAAGATAGGGAAATGCCTCGGCACTCAGGACGTGGGAGCCCAACTCGTGAGGATCACCGATCTCGGTGGTCACGGGATGAAAACTATCCAGCGACTTGATCAGTTGGGCCGCCTGCTCCGTGAAGGCAGCCGCGTCTCCGATCGTTGAGAACTTGTTTCCATAACGATTGATGTCCCAGAGGCTCCCCACAGACCACATTAAAACAGCCGGATGATGCTTATAGGCGTTCACCACGGCCGAAACATTGGCAAGATCCCCTTGGGATCCGCCGACAGGGAAATCCACGCGCACGATCACCTTGATCCCCTGACGCCATAGTTCATCCAAGATTTTAATCGCGTCCGCTCCGGTCCCAAAATCCTGATTCACGCGGATCGTATTGATCCCCATCTGAGCCATGAGCGCAAAATCCGTCTTGTACCATTTCACATATTCCGCGAGCTGATTCAGCGGAGATAGCGAGACCGGGGCCCAATTGACCCCTTGGGAAATGTAGGCCTCTTCAGCCCCCAGCGATCCATCTTCCAGCCGCTCCCGGACAAAGAGACGGCGATCGCCGTCAACGACGGTGACGACGGAGGCACCCTGGGGAACCGGCGACAACGGCAGCTGGAGCGTGATCGTATCGGCATAGACCGCGGAGATATTGCCTGCCTTGTCACGAATCTGATAGCGCACCTCTTTTGTCCCGTCCGTGCCCGGGAGCGTGATCGCACGCGTGCTCGCGAACGCCTCCCAATCGGTCCAGCTACTGCCGCCATCCGTGGAGAACCGTATCTTGTCAACGCCTGACAAAGCATCCGAAGCCGTCAGGTTCAGCGTCACCTCGTTCGAATCCGTCGTCGCATCGCCGTTGTTGATCCTGACCGATCCCGTCGGCAGAACGGTGTCCCGGGTAGTCCGAACGGTCGCGGCGGGGCTCTCTTTTCCCGTCGCCATCCTGGCCGTGATCGAAAACGTTTTCGAGCCATCGCTGGTCAGCGAAACGGTCGCGGACCAGGTAGTCGCATGGAAATCCGCCGCGTGCTGGACCCCATTGATGTATAGATAGGTTTCGGCGTCTTTGGTTCCGGAGATCGTAAGGGATGATCCGTTCGTGTAGACCGGAACGGTTGAAGTGACCGCGGGCGTCGTCGGTGTAAATTCATAAACGATCGTATCGGTGAACGTCGCGATGTTTCCCGCCTTATCACAAACCTGATATTGAACTTCCTTGGTGCCATAGCCCGAGGTCAGCGTGATCGCTCGGGTCGCGGCAAACACCTCCCAATTCGTCCACGTCGATCCGCCATCAACCGTAAAACGAACCCGCTCCACCCCGCTAAGGGCATCCGCCGCCGTCAGATTCAGCGTCACGTCTCTCGTGCCGGTCGAGGCCGCACCATTGTTGATCTTCACCGAGCCCGTCGGCGCCGCCCGGTCACGAATGGTGGACACGGTGGCCGCCGCGCTCGTGTTCCCGTTGTCCGTTTTGACGGTCACCAAAAATGTTTTCGATCCATCGGCTGACAGAGAAACGGTCGCCGTCCATGAAGTCGCGTTAAAATCCGCCGTGGTTTTGGTCCCATCGATATAGAGATAGGTCTGGGCTTCCTTGGTTCCCGAGAGAACCAGCTGGGTAGCATTCGTATAAGCCGGAACGGTCGATGTCACGACAGGCGTCGCGGGAAGAAATTCGCAATTGATCGTATCTTTCAATGTGGTGAAATTTCCCACCTTGTCGCGGATCTGGCACTGGACCTCTTTCCTCCCATGGCCGGCGCTCAACGTGATCGCGCGGGTCACGGCAAAAGGTTCCCAATCCGTCCACGTCTCCCCCCCATCCACCGAAAAACGCATGGCATCCACCCCCGAGGTCGCGTCGGAGGCCGTCAAATTCAGCGTCACGGCCGCTGTCCCGGTGGATAAGGCTCCGTTATTGATCTTGATCGAACCGGTCGGAGCCTTGGTATCACGACGAAGAATAATCTTCTGGGGCGCGCATGCAACACCAAGAATGCTCTTGGCCAACAACGTAACCGTATTGTTCCCTTCCGAAGAGAGCGTCACCGTCGCCGTCCAGGTCAGCGAAGCATCCGCCGGTGCGACAAGCTTCCCATTCACGTAAACCGAACTGTACGCGGCCTTGGTTCCCGAGATCGTCACGATCTTCTGGCCGAACACCGTAGGCATCGCAGGGTCCAGCGCCGGGGCAGCCGGCGCCGTGGCCCCGGCAAGCGCCCGGGTAGCCCCGGAACGATAAACCTCGAAAGTGCTGCTCTGGAGGCGGGTCAGCGCCGGGACATCACCCAGGGTAACCGCGACCGGAGGAAGACTGATCCAAATATCCGGAGCTCCGCTCCACGTAAAATAAACACGGGTCCGCAAAGGCACGGACATGATTTGTTCCTGCGCCAGGACCTTCGCCACGGCCGAACGCTGCGCCAGCGCGTTGTATCGGGCATCCATCACCGCCATCATCCAGCTTTGAGAGGCCCAGGTCGCCGCGGGGTTGGGGTCCTTGAAATGAGGCACCGCCAGGAGCGCCGCGAAAGCCAGAACGCTCTGGGGGTCCATGCCTTCCAGGATCGTAACGTTGTTTCTGAAGTCCGCACTTGTAAATCCCGTCACCGGCGGCGTTTTTTTCGCGTATGAAGTCAACTGGGCATCCGTGATCGCGGGCGCGATCACCTGAGTCGTCGCAAAAAGCATCTTGGCCAGGGCCCTGTCGCGCTCGTTCAGGCCCGCCAGCAACTGGCTCCGCTGCGATGAAGTATAAGTAGAGATTTTCCACTGGAAATTTTCGCGCGCCTGGAACACGGCATCGTTATAGTTCGTGGACAAGTCAGGATGCGCCAGTAAAGCCGCGAGATTCGCGGAAAATTCGGCGCAGAGCGCGGACACGTCATTACTCACGATCTTGTCCTTAAAGGTGCCCGTATTGCCGAGGCGATCACGGACCTGGCAGACAACCTCATTGGTTCCGATCTTCAAGGGAAGGGTCAGTGATTTTGTCGCGGCGAAAGCTTCCCACTCCGTCCATGTCTTTCCCCCATCCGTCGAAAAGCGCATGGAATCAACACCCGACCCCGCGTCGGTGACGGCCACATTCAGGGTTACGTTCACCGAACTCGTTGACGAGGCACCATTATTGATCTTGACCGAACCGGTTGGCGCTTTGGTGTCGCGGATGACCCGGATCGTTTGGGTGGCCGTTGAAACTCCCAGAGCGCTTTTGGCGAAAAGCGCAATGGAGTTGGAACCTTCGGAGCCCAGGGAAACGTTCGCCGTCCAG
>MWBI01000099.1 GCA_002068945.1 Candidatus Omnitrophica bacterium ADurb.Bin314 | reverse complement strand
CGAGGATCGTCTCGGCGGGAAGTTCGCGGAGCTTGTCAAGCTCGCCGGTCATTTCAATGAACCGGGTCTCGGCGGAGGAGAACCGGTCGATCGTGGCCTGGTCGGGATCGACGATCACGATACCGTGCGTCCCGTCCACGATGGCCATCGTGCCGTTATCCACTTCGTTCGTGATCTGCTCCGCACCGACGATAGCGGGGATTTCGATCGAGCGGCCGAGGATGGCCGTGTGGGAGGTCGGCCCTCCGATCTCCGTGACAAACCCGAGCACCTTGGACTTGTCGAGCGTCGCAGTATCCGACGGAGAGAGGTCGTGAGAAACGATGACGACCTTATCCTTGAACTCCTCCAGACGTCGCTTCTCTTCCCCGCACAGATTTCCGAGGAGGCGGCGGCCCACGTCCCGGATATCCGAGATGCGTTCCTTGAGATATTCGTCGTTGATCTGTGAAAAGGCCTGGAAATACCGCTGGATCACGGCCGCGAAGGCGAACTCGGCGACGACCTTCTCGTTCTTGATGACTTCGATCACATCCTCAATCAGCGTCCGGTCTTCCAGGATCAGCAGATGGGCTGTAAAAATGTCCGAACTTTCGCGGCCGATCTGGTCGGTAAGCTTGCGCCGGATTCCGAGAATCTCCGTGCGCGTACGCGCGAGCGCATCCTCAAACCGGGCGATCTCGTTCGGGATCAGATCCTGGGTAATCTCCCGTTTCGGATGATTGAAGGATTCGCCGCTGTGGAGCACGAACACTTTTCCGATCGCGATCCCGGGCGAAACACCGATTCCCTTGAGTTCTTTCATGTTTTCATTCTCCGAAATTGGATTCGACAAGCCTTGCGAGCGCGCCGAGGGCCTCGTCGGCGTCCTTGCCTGTCGCCGTGACCCTGATGGCCGATCCCATTTCCGCGGCAAGTGTCATGATCCCCATGATCGATTTGCCGTCCACCGACATATCCTCTTTCCGGATCTCGATCGATGATTCGAAACGGTTCGCCGTCTGGACAAAAAGCGCCGCCGGCCTCGCGTGGAGACCGAGCTTGTTCGTGATCACAAGGTCCCGCTCAGCCTTCCTGGTCTCCCGCTTTTTCGTCGGCATCTTGTCACTCTAGCTCACTAACTGTTTTTCGCGCCGGGCATAATGCTCCATGATCGACTTCATGATCCGTTCCGCGTCATGGCGAACCTGTCCGTCGACCTTCAGGACATCATCGGTCACCACCTCATACCCCTTATCACGGATCGTATCGAGATCCAGTTTCACCGGCAACGCTCCCGCCTCACGATAACGGTTGAAGACCGGCTCCGGGATCCGGCCTGTATTGACGAAGACCGCGTCCACGATCCGGGGATCCGTATGTTCGATGATGACATTCAGGTGGTCCCACGCGCTGAAACCCGCCGTTTCGCCCGGTTGCGTCATGGCGTTGCAGATATAGACCTTGTAGGCATCCGAATTCAGGATCGCATTCCGGATCTCTTCGATCAGGAGATTCGGCAGGATGCTGGTGTAAAGACTTCCGGGGCCCATGATGATGAGGTCCGCGGTCGAAAGCGCGTCAAGGGCTTCCGGGCACGCGGCGCAATTGTCCGGACGCAAATGAATGCTCCGGAGCGGCTTGCGTTCGTCCGTGATATTGGTCTCACCCTCCCTGGACGTACCATCCATAAATTCACCCACAAGCGTCACTTTTTCGAGCGTGGAGGGAAGCACCCGCCCCCGGATCGCGAGGACTTTGCTTGACTCGGCGATCGCTTTTTCGAAATCCCCCGTGACCATGGAAAGGGCCGTGATGAAAAGATTGCCGAAACTGTGCCCTTTCAGACCTTCTCCCGTTTTGAAACGAAACTGGAAAAGATTGCGGATCAGCGGCCCCGCGGCCCCGAACTCCCGCCGGTATCAGTGACGGTCACGATCGCAGTGATGTTGCTTGTGAACTGTTTGATACCGGAAAGCATCGTGCTCAGGCCCGTTCCGCCGCCGATCGCCACGACCCGCGGCCCGCGCAGCAGCGACTCGGACTGCCGGCTCTGATAAACGATATCCACGAGAGGTCCGTTCTGGTGGAGCGGCATAAGGGCGCGCACAAAAATACGGACCATGTGCTTGATCGACGTATAGATCAGGAAGATTCCGAAAATAAGGATCGCCGTCGCGAAAGCGGCAAGCATGACGCTGGACTTCGCGATGGTCTTCACCGTGAGGAGTGCGACCACCACAAGCAGCGTCAGGCCGATCACGCAGAGCATGATCCAGCGTTTGATGCCGATGCCGGGATAGAACCACTTGAAGAACTGCATTCGCGATGCGCCTTTCCCGGGCCTTAAACCTTGCGGCTCTCTTCCTTGGCGATCAGGTCAAAAACCTCCTTCGGGGTCTTGCAGCGGCGCAGGAGCTCGCAGAAATAGGAGTCGCGGAGCAGCCGGGAGATCTGCGCGAGGGCCTTGAGGTGCGGGCCCGCGGTATCCTTCGGGGCTACAAGGAGAAACAGGATGTAAACCGGCTCCCCGTCGAGCGCCTCAAAATTCACGCCCTTTTTGCTGACACCGAGCACCGCGAAAAGTCCGTCGACCTTGTCGGTCTTTCCATGCGGGATGGCGATGCCCTGCCCGATCCCCGTAGACCCGAGATTCTCGCGCTCGATCAGCGCCTTCAGAATGGCCTTTTTATCGCCGACACTCTTGACCTCGGCAAGAAGGTCGACCATTTCCTGCAGGACGCCCTCCTTGTCCGTGGCTTCAAGGTCCAGCTTGATGCCTTTGACGCTAAGAAAATCCGTTGTTTTCATACTGACTCCCTCCTCACGTGAGAGTGGTGGATTAGAATTGCGGTTCGATAAGCCCGTGATCCCCGTCCTTTCGCTGATAAAGGACGTTCACGCGGTTCGTGCTGGAATTCAGGAACACCAGAAAAGACTCTTTGGAGATTTCGAGCTGAAGGCTCGCTTCCTCGGGAGACATCGGTTTCACGGCAAAATCCGACGTCCCGACAATCTTCGGCCGCCGGCTGCCGAGCGCGGCCTCCGCCTTGACCAACTCTTCCCCGCGGGACGCGGCGCGCAGCGTGCTCTTGCCGCCCTTCTGGTAATGGTCTTTTTTCCGGGCGCAGTGTTTCTTGAGCTGTTTAAGGACGCGGTCATAAGCGTTATCCATCGACGCGAAGATGTTCTCCTTGGAACGGCCCGCGCCGAACGCGTGAAGCCCCTTCGCGAGAACCGTGATCTCGGCCACAAAAAAGTATTTCTCTTTTTTGAGGCACACATGCGCTTCCACGATGCGGGGGACGTATTTCTCGAACTTGGGGAGCTTTCCTTCGATGTGCTCCTTCATGCCCGTCGTGATCTTGAGATTCTGGCCCGTAAAACGGATATCCATCGATTGCCTCCTTGAATGGTAAAAAGGAACAGTAAAAAAGTTACGCGAGCGAAAACCTTTCGCCGAGGTAGAGTTCACGGGCTTTCGCGTCGTTCGCGAGAAACTCCGAGGTCCCTGACACCTCGACCTTGCCCTCGTAAAGCAGGTAGGAACGGTCCGTGATCGAGAGGGTTTCCCGCACGCTGTGGTCGGTCAACAGAATGCTGAGTCCCTGCGCCTTGAGCTTCTGGAGGATCTTCTGAACTTCGAATACGGCGATCGGATCGACACCGCTGAATGGTTCGTCGAGAAGGATGAGCGAGGGGTTCGTTACGAGGGCCCGCGTGATTTCGAGACGGCGCCGCTCGCCGCCCGAAAGGGTGTAGGCCTTGTTCTTCGCGAGATAAGCGATATCGAGGTCGTTCAGAAGGCGTTTCAGCCGGCGGTCCCTCTCGTCCTGCGAGATCTCAAGCGTTTCGAGGATCGCCATGATATTCTCTTCCACCGTGAGCTTGCGGAAGATCGATGGCTCCTGCGAGAGATAGCCGATCCCGAGCCTCGCGCGTTCAAACATCGGGAGCCTCGTGATGTCCTCTCCGCGAAAGTAGATGCTCCCGGCCTCGGGACGGATCACCCCAACCACCATGTAAAAGGTTGTGGTCTTCCCGGCGCCGTTCGGCCCGAGCAGGCCGACGATCTCGCCGCGGGAGATATGGATGTCAACGCCCTTGACGACCGTGCGCCCTTTGTAACTTTTGACCAACTGCTTTGTTTCAAGGAGATTCATGGTTAAAAGATCCCTTTCCCGAGGCTTTCCGCCTCCTCGCCGCCGTAGTAGAGAGCCTCGGTGTCGCCGCCAAGAATGATGCGGCCTTCCTCAGCCAGGTAGATGACACTGTCGGAGAACGTCTGATTACCGTCGGGATTCTCGATCACGACATCCCCCGCCGCAACAATCTTGGAAACACGCCGGCTGACGCGGTTGTAATAAACGTCCATCGTATTGGCCGAAAGCTTGCCGCGGTTGTCACGGGCGATAACATTATCCTTAAAATGCGCGATGTTCTTGTCATAATCCACCACCAGCGGACCGTCGCAGGTGATCGTGGTGGGGCCGGCTTCCTTGTCATCGGGGTTCTGGACGACCACGGTAACGTTCTTCTTGAATCTCACTTTTTTGAGCCGCGTGTCGGCCTTCGCGCCAAGGCCTTCGACGTTGATATTGTCCTTTTTGACCTGGGTGTTGACCTCATTCTCGATAACATGCTCACCCGGGTGCATATCGAGTTCCTCGGTCATGAGACGGGTTCCATCCTCCGTCGTGGCCACGACATTCTGCTCAATGTGAATCTTGTTCTTCGTCTTGTCGTAGTTTCCCTTGTCGGCCGTAACGGTCACAGGGACCTCTTCGGCGTAGGCCTTGGCCATCACGTTCATGAGCTGGACCGTGTCAGCCAGAATGTCGGCCGAATCCCCTTCGATCTCGATCTCTTTCCGTCCTTCAGGAGTGTATTTTGCGAACTGGAATGAAAAGACCTTGTGAACGGTGTCATCCTTCTTTGTCCCGGCCGTCTGCCTGGACCGGGCCTGACGGGTGATGACGACCTGGACCTGAACGAACGCAACATAAAATGCCACAAGCGCAATAAAGCCGATTATCAGTTTTCTGATCATTTCCGTACTGCCTCTCTTTTCCTTGATTCGATCATTTCCGGAGTCGTTCTCCACCGGTTATGCATCCAGCCCCATTGCTCGGGGTGCTCGCGGACCATCTTCTCAAAGCTCTTCATCCATACCGCCGTATACCGTTTCACGGAGGCGTCACGGTCGGCGCCCGCCACGGGACGGATCACTTCGCCGAGGATCAACTTGTAACGGTCACCCGGCTGTCGCACCATAAAGGCCGGAAGGATCGGAGCGCCGCTCGCCATCGCGAATTTCACCGGCGCCACCAGGGTATACGCGGGCTTTCCGAAGAAATCAACGAACACCCCGCGGACCCGGTCGATATCCTGGTCCGGCAGAAGCCCGACAATCTCTCCCCGCTTCAGATGATAATGAACCTGCCGGACCGCTTCGGTCTGGTAGATCGTTTCGACGCCCACCGATCGCCGGAGCCCGACGATCCAGTCATTGTAAGGCGCGTAATAGATACGACGACCGACCACCGCCCCCCGGAACCCCTGGAGACCGAAGACCCCGGCCAATAATTCCCAATTTCCGAAGTGGGGTGTCATTATAATGAGCCCCTTTCCTTCTTGCAAAATATCTTTGCACCGGTCGTAAGCGTCACCGGCATCGATAAACCGGGAGGCCTTTTCCCTCGTCAGCTTGGCAAACCGCAGGAAATCCACAAAGGTCTCAAGCAGGTTCCCCATAACGCGAGCCGCAATCCGCCGGATCTCCTCCGGGGACTTTTCATCCCCGTAGGCAAACCCGAGATTTTGGATCATTCTCTTCCGCTGACGGGGGATCATGACATATCCCAGCCACCCCGCCGCTCTCGCGAACGCAAGGGCCCAGCTTCGCGGCACAAGAAGAGGCAACGCCGCCGCAGCCCTTGCCAACAAATACAACGGATAACGGTATGGTTTATATCTGGCCATTCAGATCCAAAGTTTTTTGTCCGGCGTTCGAAACAAATCCAAAACCCGAACACTCAATTTTCCCGAACAATCCCTCGGGAACTTTCCTCGCCTTCCTTGTGCTGTTATTCCGGGTTCCGC
>MWBI01000098.1 GCA_002068945.1 Candidatus Omnitrophica bacterium ADurb.Bin314 | reverse complement strand
TCCAGCAGAAATATATCGGGAGTTTTTTCATATAATCCTTTTGCCGCTTCGCGCAAGCTCAATCGGGAATAAACCCTGGAACCAGTATAGCTCCCCCCCGACCGTCTTCGCGTAAAGGCCATGTAATTTTTCGGACGGCGTTAAAAAAAACGGGCCGCGACGGCGTAGCACAGGGAGGCGATCAATGCCGAGCAAGGGATAGTCAGGATCCAGGCCCAGACGATATCGCCCGCGACACCCCACTTCACGGCGCTCAGTCGTTTGAGCGATCCGATGCCCATGATGGCCCCCGTGATCGTATGGGTCGTGCTGACGGGCACACCGAGGGCTGTTGAGACAAAAAGGGTCATGGCAGCGCCGGATTCCGCACAGAACCCGTCCACCGGACGGAGCTTCGCGACCTTCTGCCCCATCGTCTTCACGATCCTCCAGCCGCCGAACATCGTCCCGAGACCGAGCGCAAGATAGCAAGCGAGTCCGACCCAGATCGGGATATGGAACTCCTTGCCGAGGAGGCCCGAGCTGAAAAGAAGGCTCGCGATGATCCCCATCGTCTTCTGCGCGTCGTTGCCACCGTGCCCCAGGCTATAGAGCGCCGCCGAAAGAAGCTGCCCTTTCCGGAAAAGATGGTCGACCTGCAGCGGAGAGCTTTTCCGGAAAAACCAGTAGACGAGGATTCCGAAGCCGACCCCCAGGATCAGGCCCACGGCGGGTGAGATAAAAATGAAAGCAACCGTTTTGAGGATGCCCTTCCAGACGAGGGCGCTCGGGCCGGTCTTCACGAGAGCGGCGCCAACGAGCCCCCCGATCAGGGCATGGGAGGAGCTCGTCGGGAGCCCGAAATACCAGGTTATGATGTTCCAGATACATGCTCCCATCAGGGTTCCGAAGATGATGTTATTGTCCACGATCGCAATGTCAACGATCCCCTTTCCCATCGTTTTCGCAACGGCGTGTCCAAAAAAGAAAAAAGCGGCAAGGTTAAACGATGTCGCCCAGATCACCGCTTTTTGAGGGGTCAGCACGCGTGTGGAAACGATCGTTGCGATCGAATTCGCGGAATCATGGAACCCATTCAGAAAATCAAAAAAGAGCGCGAGAAAAATGAGAAAGACGATGTAAGTCGTCATGATTTTCCTTTAATTAAAACAAGCCGGGGATCATGACTGTCCATTCACCAATGAAACCTGGACATCATGGTTTAGGCCTGTTTGACCAGGATCGATTCGACCACATGCACCGCGTCCTCGCAAATGTCGAGGACCGTTTCGGCATCCTGGTAAATCTCTTTCCATTTGATCACGGCGATGGGATCCTTGGCATATTTTTCGAAGAGCTCGCCAAGCATGTCATCGCGCATCTTGTCGCCGAGATTCTCGAGGCTGTTCACCTCGATACAGGCATTGATGATATCCTTCTGGTTCTTTATGTCCCGGAGGCCCTGGACGGCCTGCGCCACACCTTTGACCGACATCTCGATCACACGCGCAAATTCCGTAAGGTTTCGGTCCGCGGAAAGGACCTTGTAGACACGCAAGCGCTTCGTGATCGCGTAGAGAATATCGATGATGTCATCAAGCTCGTTGGCGAGCGCGTGAATATCCTCGCGATCGAACGGCGTGATGAAGGTTTTATTGAGCTGGTCCATGATCTGGTGGGAGACTTCATCGCCGCGGTGTTCAATTTCTTTCATTCTTTCGACCTCCTCATCGTCCACCTTGAAATCCGCGACGATCTTCGCGAAGCGAGTCGCGGCTTCCGTGGCATAACCGGCCTGTTTGTCGAGGAGATCGAAAAAATTTCCGTCTTTGGGGAGCAGGAAACCGAACACCATGATTTTCTCCTTTGCTGATAAAACCTTAAGCTTTTGCCAGCAATTCGTTGACCTTTCGCATGACCGCAAACGCGTCTGCGACATAGAGCACGTCCGCCTTGCCCTGCGCCCAACCGCAGTTCGCGTCTGTGTTGATCGCCCGTCGCTCGCTGATGAACCGCCATCCAACCACGTGCGGTTCCTCGCCGTGACAGCAGGTTGCGAGCCCCTTCGGGTGACGCGGCGTCGCGCCGGTCTGGCCGACCTGGTTCAGGTGGCTGATGAAGGAAAGCACCGCTTCCCCTTCCGCGCCGAGGTCCACAAGGGATTTACTGCTTCCGAGCGAGGCCTTGCTCGTCTTGAGGAAGTCGAGGATGATCTTCTCCGCGTCTTTCCCGTGGATTTGACCGTCCGATTGTTTTTTGGTCCAGCCCGCGCCTGCGACAAAGAGGAGTTCCGCGTCGGGACGGATCGTCTGCGCGTCGGCGGAGGGCGCCTGAACACCCGTCACTTTCGTGCGCTTGTCGGCATCCGTCAGGGTCACCGCGACCGCTTCGACGTTCGCGGAACCTTTCGCGCCCGCGCAGGCCGGGAACGCGCCGGAATCCACGAGGAGGACCCACGGCCGAGCGGCACGCGTCAGGGTCGCGACCATGCGCTGGCGATAATACCACCGCTGGATGTCAAGCTGGGCACCGTTCACGGCGATGCCGCTCACGTGCGTATCGATCGATCCCTTGAGCCGGAACGCGAGACCCGGCAGGGCGCGCGCGAAACGGGACGTGCCGGGCGCGATCACGATCGTCGCGCCGGCCGCTTTCGCAAGGGCCTCAGCCGCTTTGGCATCGGTGGCGTAACGGGACTCATTAAAATCCGCTCCGCTCACGCCGAAAATCTTCACGGCGCCCGAGCCCGCGATCTGGTCCGCGGCCGACTTGACATCCCCGCCGATCAGACCTGCCATCAGGGTCGAACCGGCAAGGTCCTTGGAGAGTTTCTGGGCCGCGCTCAACACCTCAAGTGCGATCCTGGGAAGCTGTCCGTTGGAATCAGTGTGTGCGAGATAGAGTATTTTTTCCATGTCGTTAGCCCTTTATCCAAGTGACGATCTCTTGGGCGATCTCGTCGACGGGTGTGTCCTTGACGATGCGGGTCTGGCGGACCTGTTTCGGGAGCTCGACGGAGGCGAACCTGATCTTGTCGGCCTTGAACCCGGCGGGCGCTGCTTTCTGCAGCGCCGGCATGATGCCGCGCATGTTCGCCATGCCGACCTGGGGATTGTTCGGGGGCTCGGGAAGGTTCCCTGTCGCCCAACCGATCACGGCCGGCGCGCCGGCGCAGGTTGAGACCTGATACTGTCCGCCTTCGATACGCTCCAGCAACTGGAACGAACTGTCCGCCTGGACCTTCAGCTCATCGACGCCGAGGAACACATCGGATATACCAAGCTGTTCGGCGATCAGCTGCATCGTGACACCCGCGTCGCGGGACGCGGACGAACAGCCGCCGAACACGAGGAGCTTTGTCTTGTCGAGGCCGGGGAGCTTCTGGATCGCCCCCGCCAGCGCCGCGGCGACCTCGCCGGAATCCATGAAACCACTCGCGGACCCGTCGACCACGGAAAGCTCGAACGGGACCTTCTGGGCGATCGTCATCATAAGCTGCTGCAGCTTCGCTTTGGGCCCGAGGGAGATCAATGTCACCTTGCTGCCCGGGTTCTGTTTCGCGAGGTTCGCAGCTTCGAAAAGTGCGTGCCCGGCCCACGGATCGAGCACCGACGGCAGCATCATTTCATTCTTGAGGGCGGGGCCCGTCGGACCCTGGACCGGCTCCAGGGTCTGGAGCGGGTCCGGCACAAGGCTGCCGCACACAACGATCTGATAAGCGATTGTCATGATAAAAACCTCCGTTATGGATTGGACACCCCGCATTCATCCCAAAGGCATACCCGGGATAGCGAAGGCAGGAAAGATTACGTTACAAACGGTTCATTATAGTCAGCGACCGCCATTTCGACCAGCCTCTTTTTCACCCACTCCACCCCCGGGAGCTAGACCCCGGGGGTGGAGTGGGTGCGAAATTGGGCTTGTCATCGGCACCTGTTTAAAGTAGAAGATAACCCCAAAGATAAAGGCATCCGTTATGATCCTGATCTTCAATAAACCCTACGAAGTCCTGTCCCAGTTCACGAAGGAAATCCCGATCCACAAAACACTCGTGGACTTCGGTTTCCCGAAGGACGTCTACCCGATCGGACGGCTCGACGCGAACAGTGAAGGACTTCTGCTCCTGAGCAATGACAAGAAATGGACCGAACGTCTGTTAAAACCCTATCACGGGCACAAGCGAACCTATCACGTCCAGGTTGAAGGCGTTCCGGCGGGACAGACACTCGCAAAGCTGGAAAAAGGCGTGCTGATCCGGCGGCTGAAGACCGCACCTTGCCAGGCGCGTCTGATGAAGGATCCCCATTATCCCGAACGGCACCCCCCGATCCGATTCCGTCTGACCGTCCCCACAAGCTGGATCGAGATGCGGCTGATCGAAGGAAAGAACCGTCAGGTCCGGCGTATGACCGCGGCCGTCGGGCACCCCACCCTGCGTCTCATCCGCGTCGCGATCGGACAGCTCCATCTCGGGAAACTCCCGCCCGGCCAATGGCGCGAACTCGAACAGCGTGAGATTGATCTCCTGCTGAAGAACTGAATCCTTTCAGCCTGCGCGGTTGAACAGGTGCAACCGCGCGGGGGGATGCGGGTACTCTGGCCGCCCAGCCAGCCTTTGGCGAATCGAACCGGGACTTTTTTCCCGTTATGAGGTGTACTGAATATGCCGGAGGAATCCGAAAGCGGCCCGGAGATATTCGTTTTATCCACGGCGCCTGGACCTTACACACCCGCAAGGCATGACAAATCGCACCTCGCAGGTGTCGGGGATTGTTAATTGATGCTGGAATGCAGACCGCCGGAACCCGCGCGGAAATCCACATTGGTCAGATCAGAACCTTCTTCACGCGCGGAGGCGCAGTTCCAGAGACAGGCCGCGCAGTGGATGCACTTTTCGCGGTCAAAGAGAGGAACGCCGCCGTCGGAGCCGGCCGTGATCGCCTGGCCCGAGCACATTTCGATACAAATCTTCGTCCGGCACTTTTGACATTTCCCCGCGTCGAGGAACACCACGTGATCGGCATAACCTTCCGCGGCCTGGACCTTGCCGCCGAGAAGCAGCGCGTCCTGGTGGGAAACAAGAAGCTTCCCGTCATACTGAATCTTCGGCCAACCCGACGCGTCCATCATGGCGTCGTGCATCGAGGAATTGGTCGATGCCATTTCCTTAAAGGCCGCATCGATCTTTTCTCCCGGAACCTTCTTGCCGTAATATTTTTCAAGCGAAGGAATTCGCGCGTAAGTCGGTTTCAGCTTCACGGGAATATTGATCAGACCGTTCGTAAAACCGGCGAGCCCCATGCCCATCATACCGAGCTCAAAGCAGGCGCTGAAGCCATCGCGCGCCTTTTCGGCGATCTTCCCTTCCTTCTGGACCCAGCTTGAGCGGCGTTTCGCGAGATACACGGTTTCGAGATTTTCTTTCGTGAACGGCTTCCCGGCTTTCAGGAGTTCGATCACACCTTCCGCAAGCTGAACACCCGTCGTCCATGCCTCGTCAACGCCGGACCCCTTCAGCATGTTCGTGCTGCCGGAACCCTCGCCGATCCGCGCGAACCCGTCCCCCACGATGAACGGCTCACCGCGCATTCCGGCTTCCTGCAAACTCTTGCCGCCCCAGGATTTCAGCGTGGCGCCGTCCAGGTGCTTCCAGAGCACGGGATGCTGCATCCAGTGCTGGAGGTAGCGGTAACCGGTGCGCATTGGATTGTCGAGCCAGGACGGAATAAAAATACCGAGTGACGCCATCCGGTCCGGACAAACATAAAGAAAACCGAAGATTTCGGGCTCGGGATAACCAAATGTGTGGATCACGGTCCCGGGCTTAAGCGTCGTGTTCTCGGGCAGTTCAACAACCGCTTTCATGCCGAGCGCCCATTCGCGCTGGTGATGGCCTTCGGGAAGTCCGAGCTTCTGGTCGAGTTTCTGTCCCACGGGACCATAGGGACCGTCCCCCACGACCGTGAGCGACGCATAGATATCCATGCCGGGCGTGAAAGCCCCGGTCGGCTTTCCCGATTTTTCGACGCCCTGGTCGGCCAATCGGATGCCCACAACACGGTTTGAATCAAAAAGAGGTTCCTTC
>MWBI01000097.1 GCA_002068945.1 Candidatus Omnitrophica bacterium ADurb.Bin314 | reverse complement strand
GGTGGGGGTTCAGGAGGGCGAAAACATTTCCCAAAGCACCTTGATCGGGACACATATCAATATCGAATATGTTTACGCCGAATTCGGTATTGTGGAACGGGATGTTCAAAAAATATCGGTAGGTCAAAAAGCAAAAATATTTGTGGATGCTTATCCCGACAAAACTTTTGAAGGGGTCATCGAGAACGTCGCGCCCCAGATCGCGGGGACGAGCCGGACTTCCACGGCCCGTGTCCGCATCGAGAATCCCGAAAGGTTTTTGCTCCCCGGGATGTTTGCGCGGGTCCGGATACTTCTTTATAGTAAAAAAGACGCCTTGGTGGTTCCGACTGACGCGGTTCAGGGCGGCGAAGGCGAGAAATGGGTTTATGTGGTCAAAAGGGGCGAAACGGGAGATTCCGCCAAGCCCGAAGAAATTCTTCCTCAGCAAGGAGGATTGACGGGGCTGGCTGCCATGGCCCTTAAAAAACAGCAAAAACCCGCATCGAGCAATGAATCGGTTCCCGCGGCCAGAAGGGATGACGGGATTGCCGAAAAGAGACCCATTACCGTGGGTTACACTCGGACCGATTATACCCAGATTGACGCTGGGGTTACCGAAGGAGAGATCGTTGTCCTTACCGGGTTTGAACGACTGGAGGATGGCAAGAAGATCCGTCTTGTCGAGACCCAAGAAGCCGAACTCTGACAATGAGTTTGCCCGAATTCTCGATCAAGAAAAAAGTCACGGTTTACATGTTCACAGCCGGGCTCATTCTGCTCGGCATTCTTGCTTTTAAGAAACTTCCGCAGGAACTTTTCCCTCCGATTACGTTTCCGCAGATCACGATTGTTACCGATTATTCCAACGCCGCTCCCGAAGAGATTGAGACCCTCATTACCCGTGTGATCGAGGAAGCGATCGGCTCGGTTGCGGGCCTAAAACGCATCGAATCGGTTTCGCGCGAAGGCCGCAGCACGATTATCGCATCCTTCAATTGGGGCCAGGATATTGATTTTGCGGCACTTGCCGTTCGCGAAAAAGTTGACCTGATCAAGGAGCGTCTTCCGAAAGAGGCCGAAGATCCGGTCGTCTTGAAATTCGATCCGCTTTCCCGTCCCATTCTCATGCTCTCCGTAACCGGTGCCGAGATGCCGCCCGTGCGCCTCAAGATGCTTGCGGAAAAAATGCTCAAGGACAGGCTTGAAAAAGTAGAAGGCGTTGCGTCCGTCGCCATTTCCGGCGGTGTGAACCGCGAGATCCTTGTGGACATCGACATGCCCCGCCTCCAGGCGAACCACCGCTCCCTCCTCGAGGTTGTGGATTCTCTCGACGAGGCGAATATCTCCTATCCGGCCGGGAGCATCAAGAAAGGCCTTTATGAATACCTGATCCGGACCGTCGGGGATTTCCGTTCGGTGACGGAGATCAGTTATGCTGTGGTCGGCGTGGACGACGTCGAAAAACTTCGCCGCGAGGAAACGAGTTTCATCGAGCGCGATTATACCGAAGGCCCGCGCCGGACGGTGGATCGCCAGCGGGAAGAGGTCGAAAAGAAGATGCTCGAAAAACGCCTTGTGCTGGTCAAGGACATCGGAGAAGTGACGGACGGCCTAGCCGAAAAGACAAGTGTTTCGCGTTTTAACGGAGCCGACAATATCACCCTCTCTGTCCAGAAACAGTCGAACGCGAATACCATCCAGACCGTCGACCGCCTTCGTCGCGAAATCCAGTTTCTTGAGGAAGATCTGGTCAGCCGCGGCGTCAAGGTGGATATCATCTACGACCATTCGGTTTTCATCCGGAACACGATCCAGAACCTTTCGCACGAGGCCATCCAGGGAGGGGTCCTCGCGCTGATCACGCTCTGGATCTACCTTAAGACTTTCGCGATGTCTGTCCTGGTGATCGTGTCGCTCCCGCTCACGATTCTCGGGGTCTTCTTTCTGATGGCGATGTCTCATGTGACTGTGAACATCATGTCGCTTGGAGGTCTTGCCATCGCGATCGGCATGATTACGGACACCAGTATCGTTGTGCTCGAGAACATTTTCCGCAAGCGCCAGGCCGGCATGGGAAAAGAAGAAGGGGCGATCGATGGCGCGACCGAAGTGGTTTGGCCCGTGGTCTCCTCAAACCTGACCACGGTCGCGGTTTTTTTCCCTCTAATCGTGTTCGTCCCCGGCGTCGCGGGGCAGATCTTCAAGGATCTCGCCTGGAGCATCATCTTCTCGCAGGCCATCTCGACGATCGTCCCGATCACCCTGGTTGCTCTGCTCTCCATCTACGTGACCATTCAGCAGAAGGAATACGAACCCATCCATCTTGTGGCACCAATCGAAAACGCGGTGCGGAGCCGGTCCGATCCGGCGATCCAAAACCGCTTCATGATCGGCATACTCGCGGTAGTTTTCGTGGTCCTGGCCTCGACCTTTCTGATCATTCCGACGATGGACCGAGAAGTGCTTCCCAGGACAGACCAGGGGCAGTTCTATGTAAAAGTCACGATGCCGCTCGGCACGCGGCTTGGTGTGACGGACGGGATCTGCCAGCGGGTGGAAGAGGTCCTGCGCAGCGAAAAGGACGTGAAGGACATCTCTGTCGCGATCGGCAGCGAGAAATCAAGCCGCGGCGAAATCAAGATCGAAACTCTTCGTCCTTCCCAGGGGCAGATCCTCGTGACGCTCGAAAAACACCGCAAGCGGTCTTCCTCGGAGGTTGTATCCGCGCTCCGCGAGAAAATTGATTTCCTCAGGCTCGACCGGGAGAACGCTAAGGTCGAGTTTGTGCTCCAAGAAAGCGAGTTTGCGGTCGGCACGCAGGCCGTCAAGCCGATCCTTTTGGAGGTGAAGGGATATGATTTCAAGGTGATGGAGGAATTCGTGAACCGCCTGAAATCCCGGCTTGGCGGGATTCCGGGCATCATCAACATCGAGGACGATATCGGTGAGAAGTCGCCTGAAACCAAACTGGATATCAACAAAAGACGCGCCGCCCTTTTCGGGATCTCGGCGCTGGATATTTCGCTCACGGCGAAGGCTGCGATCGAAGGTGTGGTGGCGACGCAATACCGCGAGGGCGGAAGGGAATTCGATGTCCGCGTCCGGTTGAGCGAGAAGGACCGTTCTGATATCGAGGGTCTCGGGGACCTGCTTCTTTATTCAAAAATCCTCGATGTCCACGTGCCGATGAAAGAACTGGTCGTGATTGAGCGCGGGCAGGGTCCCAGCGAGATCAAGCGTTCCGACCAGGAGCGGACGGTGACCATTTCGGCCGACATCGAAAAATCCCGCCAGGATAAGGACGTCCTCGCGGATCTTCAGCGGTTCCTGTCCGGCCTCCGGGTCCCGGATGATATCCCCGAGGATTTTCAGGTCAAGCTTTCCGGCAAGGCCAAGGAGATCAAAGAGAATTTTGGGGGTGTCGTGTTCGCTTTTGTCCTGGCGGTCATGCTTGTGTATATGATCATGGCGGCCCAGTTTGAATCTTTTCTCCAGCCCTTGATCATCATGATCACCGTGCCGCTTTCCTTCGGCGGCGCTATCGTCGCGCTGAAGGTGACGGGAAACACGCTGAACGTGATCTCTCTGCTCGGGTTCGTGCTTCTCGGGGGTGTCGTGGTCGCCAACGGTATTGTGCTCATGGAATATATCAACCAGCTTCGTGCCGAGGGGCACGAAATGACCGAGGCGGTCTGGGAAGCCGTCCGGATCCGTACGCGTCCCATCCTGATGTCCGCCACCACGACCATCCTCGCGATGCTGCCCGTGGCCCTGGCCCTTTCGGGAGAGGGGGCCGACCTTCTGTCTCCGCTGGCTGTGACCGCGATGGGCGGGCTTTTCTCATCCACAATTCTTACCCTTGTCGTCCTCCCGTGCCTCTACATTCTTACGAGCCGGTTTTGCGAAAGATTTCTGGGCATTGAGGAAGAGGCCGCCCACCCGCAGGGCGACTGAGCCATGGGGCTTCCCGGGGTTGCCTTAAAACGGCCGGTTTTCACGGCCATCATCTTTGCCGCCATTCTCGTGATCGGCTTAATCTCTCTTATGCGTCTCAAGGTCGAGCTTTACCAGGGACAAAGCCAGGGGATCGTGAGTATCGTGGTCCGCGCCCGTGGCGGCCTTCCGTCCCAGGACGTTGAAAAGATGATCACGAAGCCGATCGAGGAAGCCGTCGGGACCGTGAGCAAGATGAAGAACCTCTATTCGAGCTCCCGCGAAGCCGAGTCCCGCGTGACAATGGAATTTGAACCCGGCACGAACATGAACTTTGCGGCTCTGGAGATCCGGGAAAAATTTGCCCGCGTGCGGCCCCTTCTTCCCAAGGAGATCGAAAAGCCGGTTATCGCGAACTATGATGACGCCCAGGCGGCCATCCTTGTTTTCGCGGTGACATCCGAATCTCTCACGCCCGAACAGATCCGCGAACTGGTTGATATCAAGCTGAAGCCTATTTTGAGCCGCGTGGACGGGGTCGCGAGCGTCGAGGTCTATGGCGGCCGCGAACGCAAGATCCTGGTGGAGCTCGACCGGGACAAGATGGTGGCTTATAACATCTCGATTGAGCGGGTTATGGACGTGCTTGGGCAAAGCAACATCAACCTGCTCGCCGGGAACGTGGAAGCCGGAAAATATGAATTCGCGATCCGCAGCATGGGATCGTTCCTGACGGTGGACGAGATCGGGGATCTGGGCGTAAAGGCTACCCGCCAGGGCTCGATCATCTCTTTGAAGGAACTCGCGACGGTCAAAGATTCCTACCTCGAAGCCACCGACCAGGCGCGTCTGAATCTCGAGCAGAACGTGACGGTTTATGTGAAAAAGGCGAGTCTCGCGAATACGCTGGATGTCGCCGATGATCTCGCCCGGGTACTCGACGCTTTTGAAATAGAACAGAAAGATTCGATCAAGATCGTAATTGTCAACGACCGCGCGGACGCGATCAAGCGCGCCATTGACGATGTCAAAGGGGCTCTGCTGATCGGGCTGATCCTGACCATGGCCGTCATTTACTTTTTTCTCGGTAAATGGCGCCTTTCGGCCATCATCCTCACGGTCATTCCATGCTCCCTCATGACGACCTTTATCTGCATGGCGGCGGCCGGGATTAGTATCAACATCATGACGCTTTCGGGGCTCTCGCTCGCGGTCGGTATTCTTGTCGATACGGCCGTGGTCATCATGGAAAATATCTTTTCCAAAAAAGAGCAAGGCGCCTCCGACATGCACGCGATCCATCAAGGAAGCGAAGAGGTCTGGCTCCCGCTGCTTGCGTCCATGGCGACGACGCTCGTCGTGTTCGTGCCGATCATGTTTATCGATAAGACCATCCAGCTTACTTACGGCGGTTTTGCGTTCACGATCTCCGTGGCGCTGGTCGCATCGTTTTTTTCGGCCTTGATGCTGATCCCTATGCTGATCCGGCAGTTTGCCATCGCGGACCTTGTCACGCACGGGTCCGGAGGATGGCTCGTGAAGTTTTCCAATGCGTTCATCCAGTGGCTAAAAAACGGCTATCACCAGGGGGTCCGGAAGGTTTTTCGGCGGCGCTGGATGACGGTCGGGATCATGGTGTTCGCCTGCGCTCTGGCGATCTGGGGGCTGATGAAGACCCCGATCGACTGGCCGACTTCTTTTGAAGAGAACGAATTTGCGATCATTACGTTCCCGCTTGCGGGGGCAAGGCTTGAATCGAACGACGAGGCCATGGCCAAGATCGAAGAGCTTCTTTCCAAGATCCCCGACGTGACGCTATTCTCCACCACCGTCTCGAAGGATGACCTTCGCCTTTTTGTCCGCCTGAAACCGGCCCGCAAGCGGCAGTTCTCAAAAGAAGAGATCATGAAATTGATCGACGAGCAGGGGAATGCCGCGATCAAGGAGATCCATTCGGATTACAGCCTGATCGTGGATGAAGGTGCGGGGTCCTCGGAATCCAAAAAGCTGATCATCAATATTTACGGGCAGGACGGTGACGAGCTCGAAAAGCTCGCCAAGGAGTACGCAAACAGGATGTCGAAGGTCGAAGGTCTCACGAACCTGGTTATGACCGATCTCCGCAAGCGTCCGGAATATTCGCTCGTGGTGGACAAGGGGAAGGCCGCCATGTATGGTCTTTCCGTGAAGTCGGTCGCGGACAGCATGCACGCGCTCGTGCGCGGGATGCGGCCGACGAAATTCCACGAGCTTTCCAAAGGCGAAGAGATCGAGACGATCACGAGGCTTCAGGCCATCTACCGCCAGAAGCTCGAAGATCTCGGCCAGATCTATGTCGAGACGAGGGAGAATGTGCAGGTGCCGATCAGCGAGATCGCGAACTTTTATCCGTCGACCGGCCCCCAGACGATTGACCGCAAGGATAAACACCGCTATGTTTTCGTCAAGGGGGACGTGAAACGGCCAATAGAGCTTGTTGCCGAGGATGTCAAAAAGGTGATAGCGGACGTCAAACTTCCGGACGATTACTACTGGCGGTTCTGCGGCGGGTTC
>MWBI01000096.1 GCA_002068945.1 Candidatus Omnitrophica bacterium ADurb.Bin314 | reverse complement strand
CACCGCAACCCGCCCCGACTTCGGTTTGTCAAAGGGCCGTGACGTATCGCTATTCAGCGTGTCCCACGCCTCCTTGTCGATCTCGGCTTTCAGGGTGGTCTTTAACGAGCTGTACGGATCGTTGGCGCCCAAGAAGTAAGCGTGGCGCACGAAGAAGCTTTCTTCGTTGTAACCGGTTTGGGGCTTGAACACGTCCACACCGTTGACCTTGATGCACATCTGGCCGTTGGACTGGGGCAGCAAGGTGATGTCGGGCTCGCCAAAGATCACGAACAGGTTGCCCTTGCCGGTGTTCTTGAGGTCTTCGGCCATGTGCAGGTCGGCGTTCATGCGGGCCTTGAGCACGGGGATGCGGCCCAGTTTGCTGAACTCTGTGGCGTGGGCTTCGTAGTTGAAGGCGCAGGCAATCAGCACATCAAAGCCCGCATCGCCACACTCGCGGGCGGCCTCGACCAGGTCGCTGCGCTGCACGGTGCCGAACTCGGGGCCGATGAAGATACCGGCGCGCTTTTCCCGGGCTTCGCCCTTGTCATTTCCGCCTTCCATATAGCGGCCCTCGGCACACACCCCGCCTTCGCCCGGCCAGGGCGTGAGGGAGGTAAAGGTGATGCGGTCGGCCTTGTGCGCCTGCTGCACGCCAGCGGTTTTCAGGTTGTCCAGAATCATCTGCGGGAAGGACTGGCGGGGGTTCGTGGGTGACGGGACGTCCGTGAATTCGGACGGGCCCGAGGTCTCGATCACGGGTCTCGAGACGCCGGACGCCAAAATAAAGATCACGAAATGGCTTTCGGAAAAAGGACTCGGGAAGGCGAGTGTCCAATACAAGCTTCGCGACTGGCTTTTCTCCCGCCAGCGTTACTGGGGTGAACCGATCCCGATCGTACATTGTCCCGCATGCGGGACAATTCCGGTCCCGGAACAGGATTTGCCGCTCCGGCTTCCGGAAATGACAGATTACACGCCTTCCGGGTCCGCGGAACCGCCGCTCGCGAAGGCGGCGGACTGGGTGAACTGCAAATGCCCGAAATGCGGGGGAAGCGCGAAGCGAGAGACGAACACGATGCCGCAGTGGGCGGGTTCCTGCTGGTATTACCTGCGGTATATCGATCCGACGAACCCGGAGGTCTTTGTGGCCAGGGAAAAGGAAAGCTACTGGATGCCGGTCGATCTTTATGTCGGCGGCGCCGAGCACGCGGTGCTCCACCTCCTTTATTCGCGTTTCTGGCACAAGGTTCTCTTTGACCTGGGCCTTGTATCAACACCCGAGCCGTTTATGAAGCTTGTCAACCAGGGCATGATCCTCGGCGAAGACAATCAGAAGATGTCGAAGTCCCGCGGCAATGTGATTAATCCCGATGATGTCGTGAAACAGTACGGCGCGGACTCATTCCGGCTGTACGAAATGTTCATGGGGCCCCTTGAGATGACGAAGCCGTGGTCCACGGCCGGGGTTGAGGGCGTTTACCGGTTCCTCGGGAAAGTCTGGCGACTTTTTATCGATAGGGAGGGGCGCCTCCACGCGAATATCGTGAGCCGGGTCCCGGACGCGGCCGAACTGAGGTCCCTCCACCGGGCGATCAAGAAGGTGACGGACGATCTCGAGGAACTTCGCATGAACACGGCGATCTCGGCCCTTATGATCTTCGTGAACGAGGTGTCATCCCACGCGGACCACTCGCGGGAGATTCTCGAAAAGTTCCTGTTGCTTCTCGCGCCGTTCGCCCCGCACCTTGCGGAAGAACTCTGGCTGATGCTCGGCCATGACAAGACGCTTGCTTATGCGGAGTGGCCCGGGTATGATGCGAAATATCTCGTTGAGGATGAAGTTGAAATGGCGATCCTCGTCGGCGGGAAGGTCCGTACGAAGATGACCGTTCCTTCCGCGCTCGGCGAAGAAGAAGTGAAAAAGATGGCCGTGGAGCAGCCCCGTATCCGGGAGTTCCTCGCCGGCAAAACGGTCGTCAAGATCATCGTGGTGCCGAAACGAACCGTGAACCTGGTTGTGAAGGATGCCTAAAGTCGAGATCAAACAAAGCAGGATCCTGGTCGGCGGTAAAGAAGTCCCGCTCATTTCCGGAGAGGTCCATTACTGGCGCCTCAACCCCAATTACTGGAAAGACGTTCTTTGTCGCGTGAAAGAGATGGGGCTCACCATTGTCTCCACGTACGTACCGTGGGATTTCCATGAGTATAAGCGGGGGTCGTTTGATTTCCGGGGCGAAACCGACGAGGCGAGGAACCTCAAGGCGTTCCTCGACCTGACCCGCAGGGAAGGCTTGTGGCTGGTCATACGCCCGGGGCCCTACATCTACAGCGAATGGCCGCACGACGGTGTTCCCGATTATGCGTACAAATATCATCGTCTCCATCCCAGGTTCCTCGAGTTCGCCTCGGTCTATATCAGGGAAGTCACGAAGGTCTTCAAACCATATCTCGCGACCCGCCGCGGGGGACATATTATCCTGCTCCAGGCGGACAACGAGATCGATCCGTGGCCCGATGTTTTCGGACAGCAGTACGGATTGAGCGGGGAGGCCGGTCTTTTCCAGGATTTCATCAGAAAACTTTACGATAACGACCTCGGGGCGCTGAATCGAGCGTGGGGTACCGCGTACGGTTCGTTCCGGGAGGCGTCGCCTTTTATTGCCACGATGCTTGCCGGAGAAAAGGGAATCCCGCTCAAGGGCGACAAGGAGCTCAAGCGGAATCTCGATTATTTCAAGTTTAAATACGATTACACGCTGAAGGTGGCGAAGTGGAGCGTCGAGGCCTACCGGAAACTCGGCATCGATGTTCCCATCTACCTGAACACGTATCCTTTCTTCTACGCCCACGATTGGGCCGATTTCCAGTCCGTTGCCGATATGGTCGGCGTTGATCTGTATCCCGCCAACGAGCTTTCCGAGGACGAATTCGAACACAGGAAGTTCTGCGACAAGGTTCGGTACCTTGCGAGTGTTTCGCGGTTGCCGTTCATCGCCGAGTTTCAGTCCGGCGTTTGGCACGGACGCCATTATGAGACGAGTGTGCTGACCCCGAACCATTACCGGATGATCTGCCTTTCCGCGTTCCTCGCCGGCGTCAAAGGCTGGAACTGGTACATGCTCGTGAACCGCGACAACTGGTACATGTCGCCGATCAACGAATGGGGCCGGGTGCGCGGCGAACTCTACGATGTTTTCAAGCAGATCGTCCGCGCCTTCAAGGCGCTGAAACCCGCGTCGCTCAGGAAACTCACCGAGGTCGGCGTGACCTTCAACCCGCTCCAGTACGCGGCGAGGACGCTGACCCATAACAGCCCGATTCTCCAGGCCCTTTATAAGGGGGACGTGGATTATGAGGTTTGTGACCCGCGCCGTTCGGTGCCGCAGAAGAAGGTCATATTCTATTCGGGAAACCAGTGGCTCGACATGAAGGCCCACGAGAACCTCCGCGCGTATGTCGAAAAGGGCGGGACGCTGGTCGCGTTCCGGAGCTATCCGCGGAAGGACCAGGATTTCAACCCGTACCAGACGATTGGTTTCGAGGACCCGGAACGGATTCTCTTCGAGTTCAAACGGCAGTTCACGATCAGCCTCGACAAGGGCCGGCCGGCCGTGCCGGTGAATAGCTCCGTCTATGTCTTCAAGGCGGAAAGGTGTCGGAAGATCCAGGCGGACATGGGCGGCTACGGCCGTCAGACGATCGGCTATGTCAAATCTGTGGGCAAGGGCCGGATCCTCCACCTGGGCGTGGAGCCGACGCCGGAACTGGTCCTGGAAATCCTGCGGTATCTGGAGACGCCGCTTTTTGCCTATTCGATCACCCGCGATGTCAAGACGGCCATCTTCCGCCGCGGCGCGAAGCACTACCTGGTGGTCGTCAATAACGGGAATGAGGACAAGAGCGCGACCGTGTTCCTTCCCGCCCTTGACGGCGACCGGAGGGGGATGATCGCTCGCGATCTGATGAACGGCGAGGTCTTCGACCAGTCGAAAGAGCGCCGCCGGATTTTCAGTTTTCCCGTTTCCCGCAAAGACGGCCGCCTCTTCGAGCTCTCCCGGTGTTCTGCCTGACCAGCCTCGCGGCTTTTCCCTCAAGCTTGGGCCTTCCCGTGTCGTTCTTTTAACGGACAGGAGAGCGCATGTACGAATCTTTTTTTGGCCTGCAGGAACCGCCATTCAATGTTACGCCGGA
>MWBI01000095.1 GCA_002068945.1 Candidatus Omnitrophica bacterium ADurb.Bin314 | reverse complement strand
TGATCTTCTTGGCCTTCAACTTTCCCGCCGCCGTCAGGACCGCCTGTCCCGTCGAACAGCCGCCGATCCGCCTGCACTCCTCCATCACGGACGGCCCGGCCGCTCGATGGATGGCTCCATCAACGCCTCCTCCGCCACGCAAACCCGTATTAGCGGCATTCACGATCACATCGACATCCTCGAGCGTAATGTCCCCGCGTTTGACGACGATCACGTCGCTTCCCCGGTGATCTGCAAAACGACCTCTCGCTCGCGCGGAGTATTATCAAAATCAACGAGTACGACCTGCTGCCAGGTCCCGAGCGTCATGCTTCCGTCCACGATCGGCACGATCAGGGATGGCTTCAGAAGCGAAGCCCTGACATGGGAGAAACCGTTTCCGTCGTGCCAGGCCTCTTCATGATGATACGCCGCGGCGCGGGGGGCGATCCTTTCAAAAAGCTCCTTCAGATCCTTCACGAGTCCCGGTTCAAACTCCACCGTCGTCATCCCCGCCGTCGATCCGACGACAAAGAAAAGCGCCTGCCCGTTCGAGATACCGCTTTTTTCAACGCACAGTCGCGCTTCGGCCGTCAGGTCATGAATATCCGAAAACCCCTTCGTCCTGCGAATGATCCGCGACGTGACGATCCGCATCCCGTCAACCCCCGGTCTGCCCCTTCCGCAGGCATTCACGAACCAGACCAACGAGCCTCTCCGTCTCAAACGGCTTCAGCATGAACGCGTCCGCCTTGACCCTTTTCCAGTCAAGCGAGTCCTTTTCGATCGCGCTCATAAGGATTACCGGGATATGTCTGCATTTCGGGGAATTTTTGGCGACGGAACAGACGCCATAACCGCCGCACCCCCCCATTCGTATATCCAGGATAGCAAGGTCGAACTGTTCCGCTTCAAGACGGGCAATCGCCATGGTGCCATCACTGACCCATTCGACGTCATGGCCTTCGCTCTGCAACCTCTCCGAGATGAGAACTCCAACGTCCTCTTCGTCATCCGCGACAAGAATTTTTGCCATGGTCCCTCCTTTCAGGGCAGGTCAGGAATCTACACCCTGCGCTTGAACTGTTTTTCAATGTCCGCCGCGGCATGACGGATCAACGTCGGCCGGCCATGCGGACAGTTAAAAGGATTTTTGCATTCCCCGAGAAGCTTCAGAAGTTCCTGCATCGCCGGAACGGTCAGGGGATCCGACGCTTTCACTGACCGCCGCTTGCATGCGATGATCGCCGCCACATCCTCTTCCGCGCCTTTCAACCTCGTCTGGACTTTTCCGGTCTCTTTTTCGTCGATAAATTCCTTCAAAACCGTTACCGGATTTTCATTTTTCAGGATCGCCGGAACGGCCCTGACCACGAACGATCTTTCACCGAAAAGCTCCACCGCGAAACCGATCCTGTTCAAAAGACCGAGATTTTTTTTCATCAGTTCGACCTGGCGGGGATGGACGTCGAACGTTTCTTCAATAAGCAGCCCCTGGGACGCGGGGTTTCGGGAATGAAAATTGGCCAGAAGGGTTTCGAACATGACGCGCTCATGCGCGGCGTGCTGATCCACCAGCACATACCCTTCCGTGGTCTCGGCCAGCACATAAGTATAGTGGACCTGGCCGAAAATCTTCGTAACGCTGACGCTTTTCCCGATCGGAATCGGAAAATCCACCACGGGCCTGAAATCCCCGGCAGGTGCCTCCGCGACCTTAAGGGATTCCGGAACCGCGCCCGAGGAAAAAGACAGTTCTGTTGCGGCGGGAACCTCACCTCCTCGCATCCCGAAAGCATGTTCGTTCCGTTCAGACCGCGTCCTCGGCAAGAGGTCTCCATCCATCTTGAGCGCCTGCGCAACGGTCTTTTCAACCAGCGACTTGATCATGACTTCATGAGAGAGCCGAACCTGCTGCTTGGTCGGATGGACGTTGACATCGACATGATGGGGATCCACTTCGAGAAAAAGAACCGCTGCGGGAAACTGGTGCTGCATAAGAAACCCATGGAAACCGGCCTGAAGGGCGTGCGACAGTCCGTACGCCCGGACCCACCGTTTGTTGATAAAAATAAATTGCGACGTCCGGTTTCCCGATGCAAGCGAAGGTTTCCCGATCAGTCCCGTCAGCTTGGCGTATGGGATCTCTCCCGACACGGCGAGCACTTGATCCGCCCATTCATCGCCAAAAACAGCGCGCGCCCGGGCGGCAACATCTCCGGCCGGAAGAAGGTCGAGAATCTCCTTGTCCTGCGAACACAGTGTGAAATGGACGTCCAAATTCGCGAGCGCAAGACAGATCGCGGCGTCCAGGATATGACCAAATTCCGTGGAATCCTGTTTCAGGAACTTCCGCCGCGCCGGTGTATTAAAGAACAGATCGCGCACTTCAATCACGGTTCCCTGTCCCGTCGGGCATTCCCGGGCCCTGACAAGGCTTCCCCCCTCGATCACAAGCTCGGTACCCGAGGTCGACTGTGTAGTTCTTGTCTGGATCGTGAATCGCGATACCGCGGCGATACTCGGAAGCGCCTCGCCGCGAAAACCAAAACTCAGGATCCCCCCCAGGTCTTCAGCCGACGCGATCTTGCTGGTGGCATGTCGCTGGACCGCGAGCTGAACATCCTCCCCGCTCATGCCCGGCCCGTTATCCGCGACCCGTATCAGGCTCTTGCCGCCGTGACGGACGGCGATCTCGATCCGGTCCGCGCCGGCATCGAGCGAATTCTCGACAAGTTCCTTGACGATGGAGGCCGGCCGCTCAACCACTTCCCCCGCCGCGATCTTGTTGGCAACATGTTCCGGCAGGACGTGTATTGTGCCCATGATCATTTGACCTTTTTTTTCAATTCCGCAAGTTTCTGAAGCGCCTCGATCGGCGTGAGCCGGTCCGTATCGATCTTTTTCAGAGTCTCTTCGACTTCGCCGGGCCGGGAGGCCGCGACATCAAAAAGCGTGGGCCCGCTGTCTGCGACTTTTTTTGTGCCGCGCTTTTTCCCCGTCTCGATGATCTCGGTCGCTTCGGTATTCTCATTTTCAAGGATCGCGAGTATCTCCTTCGCGCGTTGCGTGACCTGTTTCGGGAGCCCGGCGAGTTCGGCGACATGGATACCGTAGCTGCGCTCCGAGGCGCCGGGGACGACCTTCCTCAGGAAGAGAATTCCCTCCGGGGTTTCCTTGACCGCCATCTTGTAGTTCCGGGTACCGGGGAAATGCCCCTCAAGCTGGGTAAGCTCGTGATAATGAGTCGCGAAAAGAGTCCGTGGTCGGCGCCCCTGCGCGAGATATTCGCAAATCGCCCAGGCGATGCTTACACCATCAAAAGTCGAAGTCCCGCGTCCCACCTCGTCCAGGATCAAAAGGCTTCGTTCCGTCGCCTCCTGAAGGATATGGGCGGTCTCGAGCATTTCCACCATAAATGTCGATTCGCCGCGCGCCAGATCATCGGACGCGCCGATGCGCGTAAAGATCCGGTCCACCAGACCGACGATCGCCTTTTGCGCGGGCACATACGAACCGATCTGGGCAAGAAGAACGATCTGAGCCGCCTGACGGATGTACGTCGATTTGCCGGCCATGTTCGGTCCCGTCAGCACGATCAGCTGGTCTCCCCTGGCATCGAGCGAAAGATCATTCTCGACGAATTTTCCGCTCGGCAACATGCTTTCCACAACGGGATGCCTCCCCCCGTCGATCGTGATAGCATGCCCGTCATTCACTTCGGGCATGCACCATTTCTTCTCGATCGCAATTCTGGCGAACGACATCAAGACATCCAGTGTCCCGACATCCCTGGCCATCCTCTGCAGCGCGGCAAGGTCCGCGAGGGTCTGCTGTCGAACTTCCAGGAAGATCTGATATTCGAGCGCCTTGATCTTGTCCTGCGCTCCGGAGATCTTCTCGTCCCATGCCTTCAGCTCCGGCACGACAAAGCGTTCCGCGTTCGCGAGCGTCTGGCGGCGGATGTAATGATCCGGCACCTGATCGAGATAGGACTTGCTGACCTCGATCGTGTAACCGAAGACCTGCGAGTATTTGATCTTGAGCGACTTGATCCCGGTCCGGTCGATCTCGCGCTGTTGGAAGTCCAGAATCCACTGCTTGCCGTTCGACGAAATGTCCCTTAACTCATCCAGTTCCTTCGAATACCCCGCCCGGATCAGCCCGCCATCCTTCACGGCGAGCGGAGGTTCTTCGACGATCGCGCGCCCGATCAGTTCACTGATCAACGGGAACGGCTGGATACCCTTCTGGATTTCGCGCACGAGCGCCGCGTCAAACCCCGCGAGGATATTGCGGAGCTCCGGGACGCGATCGAGGAACGCCTTCAGGTTCACGAGATCCCGCGCGTTCGCCACTCCGTAATTGAGGCGGCTCAGCGTCCGTTCCATGTCCTTCACACCCTTGAGCAACCGCGCCAGCATGTCCGCAGGGCGGCTTTCCCGGATGAGCTCCGAAACAGCCTCCCGGCGCTTCCCAATCTCCCGGGTATTGAGAAGCGGATGCGTCAGCCAGTGGAACAGGATACGTCCGCCCATGGCGGTCAACGTCCGGTCGATAATGGAAAGGAGAGTGCCATGATCCTTGTGTCCGCCAAGAGACGCCGTGAGCTCCAGGCTCCGTTGCGCCTGGCGGTCGAGAACCATGAACTGCGCGGCATTGAAAAGTCTCGGCGGGCGCACATGCTCCAGAGCGCCGTGGAAATGGTCCTTGAGGTAATAAAGGATCGCGCCGCTCGCGCCGACCGCAAGACGGTGATCGTGGAACGAAATGCTCTTCGGGGATCCGAACTTGAAGACCTCCATGAGCAATCTCGCTGAATCCTCATACTCGAAAATCCAGTCCTCATAGACAGTCAGCGTCGCCTGAAGGGTTTCCTTGATGAAGTTCTTGAGTTCCTCCCGCGTTTCAAGCGACCGGGGGATCACCACTTCCCTGGGCCAAAGAAGCGTCAGTTCGTCCATGAGACGCTCGGACGTGATCTCGCGGACATGGAATTCCCCCGTGCTCAGTTCAAGATAGGCAAGGACCGCGATCCCTTGATTCTCCAGGATCGAGACCATGTACTGGAGATTCTGCTCGGGGGTTTCGTCATCGAGATAGGTCGCGGGCGTGATGATGCGGGTGATCTTCCGTTCGACAAGTCCCTTGGCCTGTTCGGGATCCCCGACCTGTTCGCAGATCGCGACCTTGAGATTATGATCGAGCAGCGTCCGGACATACCCCTGAAAAGCGTGATGCGGGATTCCGCACATCGGAATACGGCCGGCCTCTCCCCCCTCGCGCCCCGTGAGGGTGATATTCAGGATATCCGATGCGCGCACGGCATCCTCGAAAAACATCTCATAGAAATCCCCAAGGCGGAAGAAAAGGACCGTGTCAGCGGATAACGTCTTCTTGATGGAACGGTACTGTTCCATCATAGGCGTCAGCCTGACCGGGGCGTCCAGGTTCGGAAGATTCGACTGCGTCAACGGATAACTCCTGAAATGTCTCGTTAGTATCGCGGAAAGTATAGCCGAACGGGAGAGAACCTGAAAGCGCTTTTACCGATGCGCATATACGGGAAGCACGGCTTCGGACAGATCGCTAGAGTAAAGGCGCCGGAATCTCGCAAAAAAACCGTGCTCCCACAAAGGGTAAAGACCATCATCGGTCCTCCGGCCAAGCAACGCCTCGACCGCCATCATCTTCACAAGAAAAACTTTTGAATGCCCATGTCAACATAACGAACATTGGATATTTATGCTAAAATCCCGGATGCTGCAAAAACTTCTTTTATTCGACATAGACGGGACCCTGCTGCTGGCGGAAGGCGTCGGGAAGATTGCGCTTGAAGAAGCGTTTGAAGCAATCTT
>MWBI01000094.1 GCA_002068945.1 Candidatus Omnitrophica bacterium ADurb.Bin314 | reverse complement strand
GATCGCCTGGCGAAGGGACCCCGCGCCGCTGTCGGCATTGGTCGTAACCGTATATGTCGCCGCCCTCGCCGCAGGCGTCACGGGTGAGAGCACAAGCGCAAAGATCGCAAGCAGGGCCACAGATTTTTTCATCTCAAACACCTCCATTGATCCATGAATAATGACATTTGAACCGATCCGGAACCGATCCAACCTCGCAGGTTGGATCGGTCACGCGCTCGATTGGTTTTCCCGTCATCGCAACCCGCCTCGCGATCCCTTCCCCGGCAGTCAGGGAGAACACGCTGAAGGCCGATAAATAACGGAGCGAGGAACTGATGCCAAAAACACTCGAACATTTCAGACAAAATCCGCATTTCAGAAGCCTGGACCTTTCCTGGAAGGAAGGGATTCCGGCCGCGGCAATGCAATCCATGATCGACGAATACCTGATTCCCCTCGGCCTTTTTCTCGGCGCCTTCCCCGTCGGCATCGGATTCCTGGTCGCCATCCCGAATCTTCTCGGCTCCTTTGCGCAATTCTTCGCCGTTCGCGTGGTCCGCGCTCTCGGCAGCCGCCTCCGCTATCTCGTCAAAGGCGCCGCCCTGCAGTCGGCTATCCTGCTTCCGGTCGCGGGACTCGCGCTGGGCAGATTCCCCAGCCGGATCCTTTTTCTGATCGCCCTCATATCGCTTTTCCGCGTCATCGGGAGCCTGATCGGAACCGTCTGGGGAAGCCTGATGAGCGATTATCTTCCGCCCGAGGATCGCGGGAAATATTTCGGATGGCGGTCCAGCATCGTCGGCATTGCCGGCGTCGCGGGGACGGTGCTCGGGGGCATACTGCTCTTCAGTTTCCGGGGAATCTCAACGGCCCTCGGCTTCGCGATCCTCGTCGGACTCGCGGCCGTGGCGCGAATGGCCTCTTCCGTCCTGATGGCCCGCATGGAGGACATTCCCCAGCGCACCACACCGTCCGATGAATTCACGTTCTTCATGTTCCTGCGCCGTTTCCGGGAAAGCAATTTCGTCAAATTCGTGCTCTACGCGGCAAGCATCACCTTCGCGACCAACCTCGCGGCTCCGTTCTTCAGCGTCTACATGATCCGCGACCTGCACTTCAACTATCTCATCTTCATGTTCGTCCATCTCGGCGCGGTGGTCGCGGGGCTTTTCTCATTCCCGATCTGGGGCCGGCACGCCGACGCGATCGGGAACGCACGGGTGCTGAAGCTCACGAGCTTCCTGATTCCGTTGATCCCGATTCTCTGGATATTCTCGCCGAACCTTGTCTACCTTTTCGCAATCGAGATCTTCTCGGGATTCGTCTGGGGAGGGTTCAATCTCTGTTCACTGAACTTCATCTACGACGCGGTCACCCCGGGAAAGAGGCTCCGCTGCATCAGTTATTTCACCTTTATTAACGGCATTGCGACATTCCTCGGAGCGATCGCGGGGGGCTACCTGGCGGAACATCTCCCGCCCTTCCACGGCTCGCGGATCCTCACGCTTTTTTTGATCTCGGGCGTCCTGCGGCTGGCCTCCCACTTCATCCTTTCGAAGCGTTTTCATGAAGTGCGGGTGACGCAAAAGAAGGTCTCGAGCGCGGAACTCTTCTTCAGCGTGGTGGGGATCCGTCCGATGCTCGGCAGGGGGCGCGATTGGGGCTTTCTTTCCACGTTGCGGAAGCTTCCGAAAGAGGACTGACGCGGAGCCCGGACACCCGGCCGTTCTTAACGGGCCGTCTCCATCTCAAGACAGACTGGCGCGATATTCTTTTTTATGTAATCAAGGGCGAACGCCTGGTCACCGAGCTGTTTCACCGACAACTCCCTGACGGCCCGGTCGACCACGCAAGCGCAGAGCGCCGTTTTTCGCGGGGAGGGATCGCCGGCAACACAGCTTTTCATGAAACTTTCCCGAAAATTCCCGAGAAAGCTTTCCTCGTAGCCTTTGCGAAACGAACTCCGGAAGGACTGCAGGAACGGCTTCGCGATAAAAAAACTGATGACCGCCACCGCGATCAGAATGGACAAAATCATGACCGGCTTTTTCATAGGATCCTTTCCTGGCTCACCTTAAGGTTAGGTGCGATGCGCCCGCGGGCAGAAACTCGTCGGCACTTGCCAGATGTCCCGCGCGTATTCGCAAATCGTCCGGTCGCTTGAAAAATACCCGGATTTCGCAACGTTCAGGATCGCCTTCTCGGTCCAGCGGTCCTGGTCCTGGTAATCCTCCGAGATCTGCTTTTGGATGGCGCAGTACGATTCAAAATCGGCGCAAACGAGGAATGGGTCCGAAACCGTGAGGCTCTGGACCAGCGGCTCGAAGATTCCGCGCTCCGCCGGGGAGAAGAAATTGCTCCGGATCAGGTGAAAAATCTCCCTGAGCACCGGGGATTTTTCGATATACGCGCCGGGATGGTAACCCCGCGTCTTCAGTTCCATCACCTCACTCGCTCGCAGGCCGAACATGTAGATATCCTGAAGGCCGACCGCCTCCGCGATCTCGATATTAGCGCCGTCATACGTCCCGACCGTGAGCGCGCCGTTCATCATGAACTTCATGCAACCGGTCCCCGAGGCCTCGGTGCCGGCCGTTGAGATCTGCTCGGAAAGATCGCTTGCCGGGAATATCTTCTCGGCCAGGGACACCCTGTAATTTTCGAGGAATACGATCTTGAGCTTGTCGTGGATTGCCTTGTCGTGGTTGACGATATTGGCAACATTGTTGATGAACTTGATGATCAGTTTCGCCATGTAATAACCCGGCGCCGCCTTGCCCCCGAAAAGAAAAGTTCTCGGCGTGACATGCGCGGCAGGGTTCTCGCGCAGCTTGAGGTATTCCGAGATGGCGTACAGGATAAAAAGGGACTGGCGCTTGTACTCGTGTATCCGCTTCACCTGGACATCAAACACGGACTCCGGATTGATCATGATCCCCTGTGTTTTGTGGATGAGGTCCGCAAAAACCTTCTTGTTCTCGAGCTTCACCTGCTGCCATTTCTTCTTCAGTAGTTTGTCGCGGCGGATCGGGATCAGTTTCTCGAGACCGCCCAGGTCTTTTTCCCATCCGTCGCCGATCGCGTCCGTGATCAGCTTCGTGAGCGAACGGTTCGATTTCACAAGCCAGCGCCGGTGCGCGATCCCGTTCGTCTTGTTGTTGAACTTTTCCGGAAAAACATCGTAAAAATCCCTGAAGAGCTGGGTCTTTATCAGTTCGGTATGGAGCGCGGAGACACCGTTCACGGAGTGCGACCCGATGATTGCGAGATGGGCCATCCGGATCCGCTTGGGGTTCCCCTCTTCGATCAGGGACATGCGGCGAAGACGGTCCGTATCGCCGGGATATTCGGCGGCCAACATCTTGAGGAACCGGTCATTGATCTCGTAGATCAGTTCCATGTGGCGAGGGAGCAGTTTTTCGAACATCGGGATGGGCCAGCACTCAAGCGCCTCGGGCATCACGGTGTGGTTCGTGTAGGCGAACGTCCGCACGGTAAGGTCCCACGCCGTATCCCACTCGAGCTGTTCCTCGTCCAGCAGGATCCGCATGAACTCGGCAACCGCGAGCGCGGGATGCGTGTCATTCAGCTGGATCGCGGCCTTGTCGGGAAAATTCTGGAAAACGGAATTGTCCGTCTTGAACCGGCGGATGATGTCGGCGATGGAAGCGGCCGTGAAGAAATACTCCTGCTTCAGCCGAAGCTCGCGTCCCATCGAGGTCGCGTCGTTGGGATAAAGCACCTTTGAGATATTCTCCGAGAACATCTTCTCGTAAACGGCGTTCTCATAGTCCCCGTCGTTGAAGTACTGGAAGTTGAACTCTTCCGAACCGCGGGCGGACCAGAGCCGGAGGGTGTTCACGACATCGTTCCTGAAACCGGGGACCGGCATGTCGTAGGGCATCGCGATCACGTCCTCGGTGTTCACCCACTCCATGCGGAGTTTCCCCTGTTTGTCATGATATATGTTCGTATTACCGTAGAACTTGATCGTCTGCGCGTACTCGGGGCGCGCGAACTCCCAGGCATTGCCGTGTTTGAGCCACTCATCGGGCGATTCCACCTGATACCCGTTGATGATCTTCTGGTTGAAGATGCCGTAGTCGTAACGGATCCCGTAGCCGTGCCCCGCGATACCGAGCGTCGCCATCGAATCGAGAAAACAGGCGGCGAGGCGTCCGAGGCCTCCGTTCCCGAGACCCGCGTCCATCTCCTCGTTGCGGACCGTGTCGAAATCCAGGCCGAATTCCTCGAGCGCCTGCTGCGCCTCATCCCAGAGGTTCAGGTTCAGAACATAGCTGCCGAGAAGCCGGCCGATGAGAAATTCCATGGAGAGATAATAGACGCGCTTCGTCTTCTGGCGATGATAGCGCTGCTGGGTCTTGATCCACCGCTCCACGAGGCGATCCCGGAGCGCCATACCGAGCGCCATGAAATCATCCCGGGACGTTGCCGTGTAACGGTCCTTGCCGAGGCCATACTGAAGACAGGAACTGAACGACTCCTTGATGCCGTCCTTCGTCATATCCTTCGGCGCGAGGTGCCAGAGCTGCTTGACATCTTCGGCGGCGGACGCTGCGGGTGTTTTCTTTTTTCTTGTTTTAGGCATGCTTTCCTCTCGGTGAAAATTAAAGGATCATTTCAAATGGCGGATAGACTAGCAGATTAAAAAAAGATATCCAAGTCTCTCATCAGGTATTGAAGTCAAAAAGGTGCGCCTGCCACGGTTCAAGATCGATGTAAAGCCCTCGCTGGGCGAGCTCGGTGCCCGCTCTTTCGTAAACCTGGCCCTTGAGAGCGTCCCGGAACCGGATAAAAACACGCGTATTGAGCGAGTACGGCAGAAAGATGACGCCCTGGGCCCGGATCATGGAATAGTTCACGATCACGAGTTTCCAGTTTTCCCCGAGTTGCCAGAGCCACGCGAGAATCCCCCGGTAGCTTTCGTTCCGCTCCCACGCCTTGTACGACTGGAGCGGGAGCCATTCCCCGTCATGGGACACCGAACTGTTCAGGAACCGGAGCAATCGCCGGTAAAGGTCGGCTGTTTCGATATCCGCGGGCTCTTTGGGTTCGCGGGCCAGGTGGATCGGTGTCCGGATCCGCCGCCCTTCGAGCTGGCCGTCATTGAAAAAACGGAGTCCCGGCACGGTCGCCGCGATGATTCCGGCGGCCTGTGACTTCCTGCGCCCGAACGTCACGGGGGCCCGTTCCTCATCATGGTTCTCGATGAACCGGAGACATTTGTCGCGGTAAACCGGATCGGCGCTGACGTGGTCCCGGACGGAATCGGGGGCGTCATGCATCAAACGGTCGTAGAGGCGTTTGTCATAAGTAAAATCAAACCCCTGCTGCATAAGCGGCCAGTCCATGTCCCAGTAGGCTTCGCCCATGAAAACGAACCGCGGATAATCGTTCTTGACGCGCGCGATGACCGGCCCCCAGAACTCTTCCGGGAGACGGGGTGTATCAATGTGGGAGCCCCACACGCGGTCAAAGACCTCGTTCAACCCGAGCATCGCCATGTCACAACGAACGCCGTCGGCCACCTTCGCGATCATGAGGAGCGTCTCAAGCCAGGCCTGGCGG
>MWBI01000093.1 GCA_002068945.1 Candidatus Omnitrophica bacterium ADurb.Bin314 | reverse complement strand
AAAATGCAGGGCCCAGGCGATGAAAGGCCTCACATAAAAATGGAACCGCCGCACCCACGTTTCCCAAACGCCGAGATTCGCGGCATACCGGCTCTTCCCCGGCACTGAAAAAATGGTATTGAAATCGCGGATGATCTTTCCGGTGACCTTGTTGAGGTCGGCCGTCCCGCGCGGGAAACTTCCCATGAAGCGCACCACATATTTACCGGCCATCGCGGCTTCGCGATGGATCGTCGTGCTTTCGATCACAAATCCGTTCTCGTACAGGATGCGCGAATAAAGCGCGATCAATCCCGGCTCTTCGAGCGCCCGGCCGATCAAGATTTCGAACGCGTTGTTGTAATGATGCACGAGAGGGATGAAAAGCGGGATAGGCCCGGAATCCTCCGTGTTCTGCAAGTGCTGGAGGTGGACGCAGAAGATCAGCTGGGCGACCAGGGTCTCGGAATCCAGGGCCTCCCGGTAATAGGTTGACACCATATTGTCGTAACGGCGAAAAAGCGCCATGAATTGGGAGGAATCCCTCGCCATTTCCTGGATCATTTTCCGCAACACGCCGGCTTCGTCGGCGTTCAGCTCGAGACTGAGACGATAAGATTCGAAGATCGCCGGACTCCGTTCCTTGAAAGATTCCCACGCCACCCGGATCGCGTCCCGGATCGAAGGCGCCTTTGCCGGATTGTCTTCATAAAGCAGGGACACCGGCCGGTCGCTGCCGACCCATCCGCGATTCACGACCTCTTTCGTCTCCTGGACAAGCGTCTCGAGCGCCTCTTCCGGCAGGCGATTTCTCAGGACCTTCTGGCCCGCGACGTAAAGCTTGTCACAGTTGGCGAGCGCGGAATCGGGACCCTGGCGTTTCAGCATGACCAGCTTGTCATGGTCGACCCTGCCGGCGCGCATGGCAAAGGTCAGAAGATACAGCATATCGAGCTGGTCTTCCGTCACCTGTTCGCCCGTCTTGTAAAAAAGACGTTGAAGCGCGGAAAGGATCTCGCGGGAGGTGATGAGTTCGTTTCCGTTCAGATGGCGCTCCTGATAGATCAGCCAGGCCATCGTCCGGATCTGATCGTCCGTCATGCCAAAGCGGATTTTTTCCCGGAGAGACTCCCTGAGGATGGCTTCGATCTCGCCGACATTGGGGACCTCTCCCGTTTTGAGTTTCAGTTTGGCGCGGACAATCCCGATCATCAGCAGGGTCAGGCGAATCATCATCAGCTTGTCCCCGTCGTCACGGACCTTCCGGAACACGTTGCCGACCCGCGCGAACGCGAAATCCGCGGGTTCCCACAACCGCTCCAGGAATTCCATGCTGTTCAGGGTCTGGATATGCACCGGCGAGTGACGGCCGTCCCCCGGGAAATAATTCCTCATGACCCCGTAGAGAGGAAAGAACTTCTGCAAAAAACCGAACCGGTGAAGACGCCACACAGGATAACTGATATCGCGCTTGAGACTGAAGAACTCCCGGAGCGCGCCCCCCATCCGGGTACCGTCGATCTTGACCGGATCCACAACGGAGATCACCTGGCGAAGCAGCCGGTTCAGCGGAAAGGAGATCCTGATCTCGCGGCTCCGGCGGTCCGAGCTCGCATGTTTAAAAACAGTGACCATGGCGTCGGGATGCCGGGTGAAGAAATCAAACGCATTTTTTTCGTCGGCGGCCGGGACGTAGAGCTCCTTCACCTCGCGGTAAATAAAACCAAGCTCCCGTTTAAAAACCATCCCCAGGCGCTTCCAGATCTTCAATGAAATCCCGGACCCTGCTTCGGGCTTGTCCGCCTGAAGCGCGCCCTCATCGCGTGTTTCGGCCCCGATCGTCGTCACAAGATCAAGGCCCTCGGTCGTCGCGCCGAAAAGGGATTCAAATCCTTCGTGCATCATCCCGGTCACCTGGGTATAAACAATGTTTGCGGCGCCATAATACCGGTTGAAAAACTCCTCCTGGCGCTTGGCCGCACCCGCACGCGAAAGCCATTTCCGGGTCTCCCGGGGATAACTTTTCTCGAAGGCATCAATAAAACCGCTGAGGTTCTCCGAATGAAGCAGCATTTCCTTGCGGCGAGGATCGCGACCGGCACTCGCCATCGCGGGATAAAGCTCTTCGAAAAGGTCCCTCACATTCCGGAGGAACTGCGCGGCATCGCGGAACCCCCCTTTGGTCTTTTCATCCATGAAGGAAGACGCAGTGTCCGGCAGAAAAGGATTCTTGACGGCCATGAGCCCCAGGATCCTTTCCAGCTCATCATCCAGGATATTGTCACTCTCGTCCAGGTCCAGGGCCTCCAGATCGTCCTGCTTTGCGAACACACGGATCAGTTTTTTGGCGGTCCGGACATCCCGGAAACTTCCGATGCCGTTCACGGGATCCATTGAATCCTGATAAAATCCGTGATAATAACCAAGCGCGGCATAACGGTTCTGGAACTCTTCGGTGACCTTGAGAAAATCCCTCGACTGCGCCATGATTCGGGACGAGATCGTTTCGGCCCGGGAATCGATCATGGCCGGTTCGGAGGCCACCCAGTCGAGGGTCTCCGCGGGAATTTGCCGGTACCGCAGGAAGGCGTGACGAACCTGACGGACCTCCTCAAATCCGACGCTGACACTGATCGGCACGCCCATGCGCCGCCAGCGTTCCACAAGGAGCAGGAACTTGACACTGCCGCCCATCTGGCCGCAGATGCACATGCGTTTGGGATGCCCGGGATGCGCCGCATTATAGGCCGCCAATTTCTTGACGAAGTTATCCAGCCCCGTCATGAGTCGCGGGTGCAGTTTCCCGAAGATATGCTGGGCCTCCTCCGCTTCGCGCGAGATCTCGAAATCCTCAAGCCCCTCCTCCCTGAGGATGTTCCGGATCTCATCCTCCCACAGTTCTTTTTCGAGGTCGTTCGTTCCCACATCATAAAAATCGACATCCGGCCGCTGGATCATCGCGTCCATGAGCCCGGGGTCCTCCAGGATCGGCATCATTTCGAGCATCATACCGTACGAAACATATCGGGAGGCTTTCTCGACCTGTTGGTCCGCCCGCCGGAGAGACTCCGGCGTCCACGGCTCATCCGTTCGCAGGTTCAGGACCGCCAGCTTCCGAGCGAACGGAAGGATCTCCGTCTTGATGAAGTCCAGATCGGAGGGCGACGACACCATGGGGAACAACGGGGCCAGCTTCGCGGGATCCGGCCGGTTTTCTTCATTGAGATAATGCGAGTATTCGATCAAAAGCGCCGTGATCTGCCAGATCAGGAAGAATCTGCCCAGGGAAGAGTTCCTGTAAAAATTAAAACCCGTGATCCACTTCTTCGATTTCGACGCGATATCCCGTCCCGCCGGGACCCGGATCAGCCCCGCGCCCGGATCTTTCGCGTGCATCGCGAACAGGAGCTCGAGCAGATCCTTGTTCTTGCTGTCGTTCTGGAGATCCAGGGTGCGGAAGGGTTCGTAATTCCCCGCAAAGAAAGGATGGCGGATATAGGGACCGTAGACCGTGCGCAGGTTGCCGAGCAGCCCGCGGATGCTCGGCATGCCGTTGCCTTTGAGCACCTTCATGAATCCACCGACCAAGCGGGTCACATCGTCCTGGGAGCGGATCTTCCCCACCTCGAGTCCCTGGAGCAGGGCGATCCAGCCCGGGACGTCAAAGTCTCCGGAAGCGATTGCCGAAGCGACTTCCCCGATATGCTGTTTTGTCTTTTCCGCGAGGAAATCCGTCCGGATCAGCGACGAATTTACGGCGCCGCTCAGGGACGGGTTCCCCGGATCTCCCGTCGTCGACATGTTGATGCCGACCTTGATATCGAGCGGGTATTCCGCAAGCCTTCTTTCCCCTTCACGGAGCAGGCGTTCCTGCTCCTGCAACAGACGGGCTTCCCAAAGATCATCCCGCGCGGGTGTGATAATGAGCTCCCCTTCGCCGGTCTGCTCATCACACTTGAGCAGAGCCTCTTCACCGCCCGAGAGCTTGTCGAGATTGGCTTTATCCTGGGTCTCCGAAAGAAAGAGGATGGGGGGCGCGGAATTAAGCCCCCGAACGATCTGGACCCAATGGGCGTTCTGGCTGGCGCGGCTGGCAACGATAAATCCGAGTTCTTTGCCAAAAAGGTCAAGCGCGCGAAGAATCTCGCCCGCCGAAGCGTTCCTCCGGACAAGCAGTCCTTTGGTCTTGCCGTCGGCAAGGCTCGGCTTTGAGACCTCATCGGGAACACCGGTCCCTTTGAGAAGTTCCGTCTCGAGGACTTCCAGCTGATCCACAACGACATCGCGAACCAGCATGGATATATCAAAGAAACTCTGCGCAAAACCAGGGGATTTCCCGGGCGCATTGAACTTCCTGAAACGCTCGAGATTCGAGAGCACTTGCGGATACAGGAGAGCCGCTAGGGGTTCGCCCTTTTCCATCGCCGCCCGATACGAATCCTTTTGGGACTCGCTCACTTTGGGAAGCAGTTCGTTTTGGAGAATGTGGATATAGCTTTCGATCCTGTCACGGGCCGCGATAAGGTCTTCCTGTTTCGTAAAAACGGCCTTTTGCGTCGTCTCGTTCTTCGTCTCTCCAAGGATTTGCGCGCTGTCCGCGATCGACGCGCCAAGCAGATCGATCAGGCCCGTGTTCGGATCCGCTTTCTGCATTTCATCTTCGAGATCCTGCCGGGCACGAACAAGCTCGATCACCCTCGACTCCATGAACTTCAGACGGTTCTTGTTGCCGTGCAGGAGCTCTTCCTGCTCGGCGAGACTGCGCCGGATCACCTGCTGGGCGGCTTCAAACTGCCGGTCAAAAAGGGCCAGGGCCGCTTTCGGTTCCGTGGTCCGCGAACGGATCAGCGCCGTCAGGCGGCGAAATCGTGCCGTATCCGAAAGATAATCCAGAAAGATCTTCTTTTCGTCATCCTTTCCCTTAAGCCGCGGAATCTCCCCTTTGGCGATACCATCCTGCAGTTCCGCCAGGAGAAGGGCGATCGGATGGGAGACCTCCATCCCGGGCATGTGTTTCGGCATCGCCACGGCGCGCTGGATCCTGGCGATCTTCATGTTGATGTAAGCTTTTAAATGTCGCGTGAGCTCGGGCTCAAAAAGGGTTGTGAGGCCGTCATGCACCTGTTTGATCCAGCCCTCATACTCACCGGTCGCGGTGTCGGCCCCGTCCTTGCCGATCAGCCATTGGAACTCGCGCATGTCTTCGGGAAGGAAAACAATGCGCCCGCCGACGGTCAGACTCCTGCTAACCTTCCCGCGGACCGTCCACCGTTCCCCGGAACCGGCGGAAAGACCGGCCCGCATCTCGGAACGGGAGGAAGCCCCTTTCTTGGCCAGACTCTCGCTTCCCGCAAGATCGGGGGCTAAATATTTCTCGGGGACTCGATGCCCGATGCGCTTTTTAAAATAGAGTTCCGCAAGGATATCCACAACATTCAATGTGTTCCACTTAAACGACCGTCCTTCCTCAAAAACCTTGTAGGATCGGAATAATCCAAGAGCGCTTTCCGTCATCAGGGGCCTG
>MWBI01000092.1 GCA_002068945.1 Candidatus Omnitrophica bacterium ADurb.Bin314 | reverse complement strand
GCGCGCCTATGTGATGATCAAGGGCCGGCTGGTCCGCCATCATGGTGTCCGGGTCGTCCGCAATAACGTCGTTGTCTTTGACGGCCGGGTCTCCGCGCTCAAACATTTCAAGGATGACGTCAAAGAGGTCGCGGAAGGCCACGAGTGCGGTATTTCGCTCGTGGGTTTCAACGACCTTCGCGAAGGCGACATCATCGAGTCGTACCGCGTCGACAAGATCGCCGCGACGCTCTGATCCGGAAAAAACAGGTCCTACCATGCAGGGAAAACGAACAGAACGCGTCGGCTCTCTTCTCCAGATGGAACTCGGCAAGCTCATCCTCGAGCGCGTCAAGGACCCCCGCCTCGGTTTCGTGACTCTGACGCACGTGAAGGTAACGGCCGATCTTAAATCCGCCGTCGTGTTCTTCACCGTGATGGGGGATGCCGCCAAGAGGAAAGATTCCCTCGATGTCCTGCGCCGCGCCGCCGGATTTCTCCAGCGGGAGGTCGGGAAGACCCTCACAATGCGTTACACCCCGCATCTTCAGTTCGAGCTCGATGATATGGTCGACAAAAGTTTCGAGATCGAAGCGCTCATCAGGAAGATCGAGAACCCTCCCACCGGACAGTAGCTTATGCCTATCCGACCGGAATTCGTTGACGGGGTCCTGCTTGCGGACAAGCCCGAGACGTGGACGTCCCATGATGTCTGTGCCTTCATCCGCAAACGTTTCAGGTTCAGGAAAGTCGGTCATGCCGGCACGCTCGATCCGCTTGCCACGGGCCTTCTTGTCATCCTGATCGGGAAGGCCACGAAATATTCGATGGCCCTGAGCGCTTGCGACAAGGAATACTACGGAACGATGGAGCTCGGCGTACAGACGGATTCCCATGACCGGCAGGGGAAGGTCATCGCCGAAGCGCCCTGGGAACACGTGACGATCGACCTGATCCGCGAAAAGGCCCGGGATTTCACGGGCGAGATCGTCCAGGTTCCGCCGATGGTCTCCGCGCTCAAGCACGAAGGCACGCGGCTCTACAAACTCGCGCGGCAAGGAAAGACCGTTCCGAGGGAAGGGCGTCGCGTTACGGTTCATGAGTTCCGTTTTGATAAAATGGAGGGGCGGTTCGCCGATTTTTCAGCCCATGTTTCAAAAGGCACGTATCTTCGGACCCTCGTCAACGATCTCGGCGAGGTCCTCGGCTGCCATGCCTGTCTGGCAAGACTGAGGCGGCTCTGCAGCGGGAATTTTGACATCACGAAAAGCGTGACGATCGATACGCTCCGGACGATGTCCCTCGAAGAGCTTCTCCCCAAAATGCTTCCGCTTGGCGCGGTGCCGCAATATGCGAACAGTCACCGACCTTCATAAGTTCAAGGCTGGCCGCGGCAGGCGGCTGGTCCTGGCCCTCGGGAACTTCGACGGGTTCCACCTCGGGCATCAAAAGCTGATCCGTTATGTGACCACGCAGGCCCGTCGGCACGGCGCGTTAGCCGCGGCGCTGACGTTCCGTAACCATCCCCAGATCGTACTCCATCCCGAAAAGGAACAAAGGCTCCTTTTTTCGGTCGGGCAGAAACTTTTTTATCTGAAACAGGCGGGGATCGACCTTTGTTTTGCGCCGGCCTTCACGAAGGCCTTCTCGAAAATGCCGCCCGAGGTCTTTGTGGAGAAGGTGCTTGTCAGGAAGCTTCGCGTTTTCGAGGTTTGCATGGGGTATGACGCCCGTTTCGGTTATCGCCGCTGCGGGACGACGGATCTCATGCGCGACCTTGCCGGAAAACACGGTTTCCTGTTCCGGAAGATGGAGCCGGTCATGATCGGCGGCCGCCCCGTTTCGAGCTCCGGCCTCCGGGAACTTGTTTCGGAGGGAAAGGTCGAAAAAGTGTCCCATTGTCTCGGTCGTCCGTTCAGCCTTTTCGGGAAAGTGGTCCGCGGGAAGGGCCGTGGGGCCCGTCTGGGCGCTCCGACAGCCAATGTCGAGGTGCACGCGAATATCCAGTTGCCGGTTGGTGTCTATGTTGCTTCGGCCCGGGTGATCCCGGAGACCCGCTGGTTCCCGGGCGTCCTGAATTACGGGAACCGGCCCACCTATCCTGCCTTTGAAACGCCGAACCCTGTCCTTGAGATGCATATGTTTGATTTCAAAAGGAAGGTCTACGGCAAAGAAATGGAAATCGCCTTCCATCATTTTATCAGGCCGGAGAGGCAGTTCGGATCCGAGGAGGCGCTGAAAGTGAGGATTCAAAGGGATATCGAGACGGCAAAACGATGGCATCTGGGACATGTTTTGGGCAAGAAGCCCTTTACAAACTGTGGGGGCCAGGGTATACTCCCGCAACCTCAGAGATGAGAAAAACGACATAACTGACAGAGAGAGAAGGAGTTACAAAGACGCATGGCATTAGCAAAGACGAAGAAGAAAGAGATCATTTCCAGGAACAAGAAGACGAAGAACGACACCGGGTCCTCCGAAGTCCAGATCGCTCTTCTCACCGAGCGCATCAACGGGCTTTCCCCTCATTTTGGAAAACACGTCAAGGACCATCATTCCCGCTACGGTCTTATCAAGATGGTCAGCCGCCGCAAAAGGCTGCTCGCCTATCTGAAGCGTGAAGATCCGGAAAAATACCAGAAGCTGATCGCCAGTCTGGACCTCAGGAAGTAGTTTCCTGTTTTTTTCCGGTTTTCCCGTAATCCATCCAAAATCGAAAGGGGATCATTCCCATGTTCAATATCAGCAGAGTCGGCTCTAATATCGGCGGCAAGGACATCATTATCGAGACGGGCCATATGGCCCGTCAGGCCCACGGCGCCGTCACCGTTCAGTGCGGCGGGACCGTCGTGTTCGTGGCCGTGGTAGCCGGGGCCGAATCGGACCAAATCCGCGATTTTTTTCCGCTCACGGTCGATTACCGCGAACGCACCTATGCCGCCGGCAAGATTCCGGGCGGTTACTTCAAACGCGAGAGCAAACCCACCGAGAAAGAGACCCTGACGTCGCGCCTGATCGACCGGCCGATCCGTCCGCTCTTTCCGGAAGGATACCAGACCGAAGTCCAGATCAGCGCGATCACACTCTCGTTTGATGGTGAGAATCCGACCGAGATTCTCGCGATGATCGGCGCTTCCACGGCCCTTCTCATTTCGGATATCCCGTATACCGTGCCGCTTAGCGCGGTCCGCGTCGGGATGATTGATGGCAAGCTTATCATCAATCCCACGCAGCAGGAGCTCGATAAGGGTGACCTCGACCTCGTGATCGCGGGAACGCCCGAGAAGGTCGTCATGATCGAAGCGGGCTCGAAAGAGATCTCCGAAGAGAAAATGTTCGAGGCGATCAAATTCGGGCATGAGGCGATCAAGCAGACGGCGCAACTTCAGCTTGAGCTCATGAAAAAGGCCGGCAAACCCAAAAAGGCCGTGAAGACGCTCGACATCCCGGCGGAGATCACACAGAAGGTGAATGAGGTCGCCGCAGACGAATTCCAGAAGGCGTTTGGGCTCAAGACGAAAGAAGAGCAGGAAGGTTTTTTCAAACAGCTTTACGAAAAGGTAATGGCCCAGATCGACACGAAGGCTGAAGGGTTCAACGAAATCTACGTGAAGATTGCCTTCTCGCGTCTTGAGCACCAGAAGGTCCGCGAGTACATGCTCGCGACCGGGAAGCGGGCGGATGGCCGCGGCGAGCGGGACATCCGTCAGATCAAGTGCGAAGCGGGCATGCTGCCCCGCACGCACGGGTCCTCGCTTTTCACGCGCGGTCAGACCCAGAGCCTGAGCGTTGTGACGCTCGGCACGGGCGATGACGAGCAGCGGATCGACGCCCTCGAAGGCGAGCAGACCAGGCGCTTCATGCTTCACTACAATTTCCCGTCCTACAGCGTCGGCGAATGCAAGCCGAACCGCGGTCCCGGACGGCGCGAGATCGGACACGGTGCCCTGGCGGCCCGCGCGCTCGAACCCGTGATTCCCTTTGACGAGAGTTTCCCTTATACGGTGCGTCTTGTGTCCGAGATCATGGAATCGAACGGTTCCAGCTCGATGGCGACCGTCTGCGGCGGAACACTCGCGTTGATGGATGCCGGCGTGCCGATCAAGGCGCCGGTGGCCGGCATCGCGATCGGCCTCGTGACGGACAAGAACCGCTGGAAGGTCCTGACTGACATCGCGGGGATCGAAGACCATCTTGGCGATATGGATTTCAAGGCAGCCGGGACCCGCAAGGGTCTCACCGCGCTCCAGATGGACCTCAAGATCGACGGTATCACGGACGAGATTCTGAAAGAGGCTTTTGATCACGCGAAGCAGGGCCGCTTCAAGATCCTCGACATGATCCAGGCGACGATCAGCGCTCCGAAGGAGCTTTCGATGTTCGCGCCGCGTATCACGACGCTCCGCATCAACCCCGAGAAGATCGGCGCGTTAATCGGACCCGGCGGCAAAAATATCCGGAAGATCGTCGAAGAGACCGGCGCCAAGATCGATATCGAGGATGATGGGCGCGTGTTCGTTGCCGCGGTGGACGGTGCGGTGTCGGCGGCCGCGATCGCCCGTATCCAGGGCTGCACGGCGGAAGCCGAGGTCGGTAAAATTTACGAGAACGCCACGGTGCAGAAACTTATGCCGTTTGGCGCGTTCTGCGAGATCCTTCCGGACCTGGACGGTCTCTGCCATGTGTCGGAGATCGCGGACGGGTTCGTGAAGAGTCCCGGTGATTACATGCGCGTCGGCGACAAGGTCACCGTGAAAGTGCTCAGCGTCGACGAACGCGGCAAGATCTCCCTCAGTATCAAGGCGGCGGTCCCGGGCGGGCTTCCGATCCTTCCCGAGGATCAGCGCGTCGTGGTGGAAGCGGATGACAGACCTCCGCGCCGCGGCGGGCGGGATCGCGACCGCGGTGGACGCGGTGGACGCGATCACCGGTAAGGGAGCGAACATGTGAGCGGGGCAGGAGCCGGCAGAACGGCGCCTGCCCCCTCTTTTTTATATGAATACCGTTAAATTTCAGATTAAAGCACTTCCGCATTTTGAGGGGCTGGAACTGCCCCGGTATCAGACGGACGGCTCCAGCGGAATGGATCTTCTTGCCGCATGCCGGGCCGATGTGGTCCTCAAGCCGGGGGAGCGCAAGCTTGTCCCGACCGGCCTTGTAATCAGCCTCCCTCCGCATACCGAGGCCCAGATCCGTCCGAGGAGCGGCCTTGCGATCAAGCACGGCATCACTCTTCTCAATACCCCCGGCACGATTGACGCCGACTACCGCGGCGAGATCCAGATCATCCTGGTCAATCTCGGCCGGGAGCCGTTCACAGTCACGCGCGGTATGCGCATCGCGCAGATGGTGATCGCGCGTGTGGTAAAGGCGAAGCTCGAGGTGGCCGATAACCTGGACGAGACCCGCCGGGGCGCCGGCGGGTTC
>MWBI01000091.1 GCA_002068945.1 Candidatus Omnitrophica bacterium ADurb.Bin314 | reverse complement strand
TGGGGGGTGCCGCTTGCCGATCATCCGCTGACGGAGCGCGGGAATTCCCAGTTCCACTTTTCGCTTTCCTCCAGTTATTGATCTTTTTCGGGCCGTTAGTCGTTGCGCCCTTTCATGCCGGCGAATATAATGAGGCGTCTTTTCAAAACAACCTTTTCACCGGAGGGTTTAACTGATGAAAGCATTTCTTTTGATACTGGTTGCCGTCATCATCGTGGCGCTTGTCATCACAGGTCTCATGTTCGGGAGCGTGTATAACGGCCTTGTCTCGAAGGAAGAGGGTGTGAGCGGGGCATGGGCGCAGGTCGAGAACGTTTACCAGCGCCGGGCCGACCTCGTGCCGAACCTGGTGGAGACGGTGAAAGGATACGCCGCGCACGAAAAAGAAACGCTCCAGAGCGTGATCGATGCCCGTTCGCGTATCGGCAAGATCGACACCTCCTCGAAGATCATTTCGAGTCCGGACATGCTCGCGAAATTCCAGGATGCCCAGACCCAGCTTAGTTCCGCGATCGGCCGATTGCTGGTTGTGGTCGAGCGGTACCCGGACCTGAAGGCCAGCCAGAATTTCCTTGCCCTCCAGAACCAGCTTGAAGGCACCGAGAACCGGATTACGGTTGAGCGTCGCCGTTTTAATGAGGCCGCGCAGGATTACAATGCCTTCCGGCGCCAGTTTCCGAACTATGTGGTCGCCAACATGGCCGGGTTCAGGAACAAGGCCTATTTCCAGGCCGACCAGGACGCCAGGACCGTCCCGCAGGTCAAGTTCTAGGGTTTTTCTGATGCGACTCCCGGTACTGCCGCAGGGCGCCGCCGGGAGTCGCTGAGGTTCTCATGCCGCGCATCTTCAAGGTCATTACCCTTTCTTTACTGGTTGTTGCTGTATTTGCCTCCCGCCTTTTTGCTTTTGATATTCCTCCCCGAGCCGACGGTTATGTGACCGACCGCGCGGGACTTCTTTCCCCGTCCGCCCGGGTTGAACTCGAAGCGAAACTTCGGACGTTCGATCAACAGACCTCGACCCAGATCGCCGTCGCGATCTTTCCATCGCTTGAGGGCGGATCGCTCGAGGATATTTCCATGAGGATCGCTGAAACCTGGAAACCCGGGCAGAAAGACAGGGACAACGGCGTTCTCCTTCTTGTTTTCCGGGACGACCGGAAGATCCGCATCGAGGTGGGGTATGGCCTCGAAGGGGTTCTGACGGACGTGGTCTCGGGACAGATCATCCGGCAGGAGATCGCCCCTTGTTTTCGCAGGGGGAATTACGCAAGCGGCGTTGAGGCGGGTGTAGATGCCATCATGCTCGCGGTGCGAGGGGAATTCAAGGCGAAGAAGTCCTCCGGGGACGGGCGGCAGTTGGCTGCGCTTGTGTTCATAATCCTCCTGATCGTTCTTCCTCCTCTGCTTCGAAAGGGCTCCGGTGGTGATGATCGTCGCGGAAGACGGCGCGGCGGTTTCTTTTATACGGGGACGGGATACCGTTCGGGAGGCAGCCGCGGTGGCTTCGGCGGGTTCAGCGGAGGCAGTTTCGGTGGCGGCGGCGCGAGCGGAGGATGGTGATGAAACTTCTCAAGAGATTCCCCGGTTTCTTTTTTTCGCGATCAGAAAAATCGAGGATCGTCTCCGCGATCCGGGAGGCCGAGAAAAACACGTCCGGCGAAATTCGTGTCCATCTCGAACGACGCGTTAAGGGGGATATCCTGGAGCATGCGCGCCGGGTCTTTGAACGGATCGGCATGACGAAGACGAAGGACCGGAACGGTGTCCTGATCTTCCTCGCGGTTCGGGACAAACAGGTCGCGATCATCGGGGATCGCGGGATTCATGAAAAGGTGCCGGAGGGATTCTGGGATAGCGAGATCGCGCTGATGCGCGGGTGTTTCCGGGAGAGGAAATTTGCGGAAGGGGTCGTTCGGGCCATCCTGAAGGCGGGGGAGAAGCTCAAGGCGTTCTATCCTTATCATGATGAGGACCAGAATGAGCTTGCCGATGATATTTCCGTATCGGATTGGTCCTGAAGAGCTGGGTTTTTCTTGTCCCGTTGCCGAGGATTCGTTAGCATAACCCCCTTAAAAGGGAGGATGTGAATTTAATGTCCCGAGATCGACCGGCCCCGGGAGAGCGGGGATTCACGCTGATCGAGCTGCTGGTGGTTGTTGTCATCACGGCGACCCTCGCATCGCTGATGATTCCGCGATTTGTGGGACAGACGGAACGCGCCTATATCGCGGAGCCCCATCAGATGCTCGGTGTGATCGTGAGGGCCCAGAACGATTATCTGGACCTTTCGGACCAAAAGAAATATTTCCGGATTTCGTCCGAGCCAGAAGAGTGCCCCGAGAATTCGCCGTGCGCGGCACGTTGGGCGCGGCTCAATCTCAGGGTTCCCCGGAGCGGGGCCTTCACGTATCGCTGTTATGCCGCGTCCGCGGAAGGCGGGACGAACCGGTGTGTGGCGGTGCGTATGATCGAGGGTGTGAAATACGGGGAGATCACCCTGGGATCTGACGGTCATTACAGCTGTTCCGGGAACTACACGGCGGTTGATCCGGGCACGGACGGCCGTTCAGTCAAGGGGTGTTATACCTGACGCGCGGAAAGCGTCGAAGGAGCCGGCATTGGACATCCATGAGTCGTGGGAAAAAGCGCTGAAGCAGACGGAGATCATCCGTCCGAGAGTCCAGCCGCTCTCGACCTTTGAGGCAACGCAGCTTCCGTATGTGTTTCTTGCGGAGTCAGCCGTGAACCGCGGGGACACGGTGGTCCGGAAAGGCAAGGTCACGGTCGACAAACCGTCGATTATTCTTCCGCCCTGCATGCCCCAGCTCGAGGGGTTTGATTTCGACAAGAAATTCTCCGGGACGTCGGATTATCTGACGACGTTCCTCCTCATGCGCGGAATCCGTTTCCCGTCCATGAAGTACGAGAACAAAGTCAACACGCTGGAAGTGTTCGAGGGAAAGCTCCGCCAGGCAATCGACCGGTACTCAGAGCGGCTCCAGCAGCAGGAGAATGTGACAACGGGGCTTGTGATCGGACCCGAGGATTGCTGGCAGTTCTCGGTCCTGATCTTTGTCTGTGTGCAGGCCCTCCGTTCGGCGGACGGGGATATCCGGAAGATATTCGACCGGTTCAGGGAAATGCAGTGAAAACAGGTCCGTTTTTGAATCACAAAGGGCACAGGGAGTCCACATGAGCCAAAAGTTTGATTACTCGTCTTTTTTGAAAAGCGCGTGCGCGAAGGCCTGGGAAAAGGTCGGGGCGAAACGGCGGGCGGGGGTTGCGACGCCGCTTTTTTCGATCTATTCCCGGAAAAGTATCGGGATCGGGGAAGCCCCCGACCTGAAGCTGCTCGTGAACTGGTGCGCCGGAACGGGGATTTCCCTGATCCAGCTGCTTCCGCTGAACGATGTCGCTTTCGATTTCCGCCCCTACGACGCCCAGTCCAGCATGGCGTTTGACCCGATGTACCTTTCAATCGAATCGCTCGCGGGTTGCGATCTCTCCCTCTTCCGGAAGGACATCAAAACCCTCCGCAAGAGATTCCCCGCCGGGAGACAGCCTCTCGACTACGGGATCAAAGCCGCGAAGCTCGAACTTCTGAAAAAGATTTACGAGCATCCCTCGACCGACCTCAAAGACAGGAAATTCGCGGCCTTCCGGAAAAAACAGGCAGGCTGGCTCACCGATTACGCGGTCTTCAAGGCGCTCAAGACGAAGTTCAACCAGGCCGGCTGGCCGGACTGGCCCGCGAAATACCGGATGAAGGATCCGTCGGCCATCGAACAGTTCGCGGCCGAGTACGCCACGGAAGTCCTTTTCAACGAATGGCTCCAGTGGCAGCTTTATGAACAATTCGCGGACGCGAAACGCCATGCGGCAAAAAACGGCATCCTCCTGATGGGCGACATGCCGTTCCTTGTGTCGCGTGACAGCGCGGATGTGTGGGCGCATCAGGGATATTTCAAGCTCAATCTCTCCTCGGGAGCCCCGCCCGACCTCTACTTCGCGCAGGGACAGCGGTGGGGGATGCCGCCCTATGATTGGGCCCGGATCGCCGCCGACGGCTACGGCTACCTTGTAAGGAAGATGCAGTATCTCGAGAACTTTTTCGACCTCTACCGCGTGGACCACTTTGTCGGTATGTTCCGGCTCTGGACGATCCTTCTCACGGAACCTGTCGAACACGCCGGCCTCGTCGGGCAGTTCGATCCCCCGGACGAACATCAGTGGAAAGAGCACGGCAAGAGGATTCTGGATGTCATGGTCCGCGAGACCGGCATGCTGCCGTGCGCCGAGGACCTCGGCGTGGTCCCGAAGTGTTCGTATGAGGTTCTCGACGAATACAAGATCCCGGGTTCCGACGTTCAGCGCTGGGTCCGGAACTGGGGAAAGGATTACGCGTTCAAACCGGGAGAAAAGTACCGCATGAACAGCATGGCCATCCTTTCCACGCATGACACGAGCCCTTTTTGCGCGTGGTGGGAGAACGAGGCGGGGACGGTGGACGAATGGTTCTTCGCGAAAAAATGCACGGAAGCGGGCGTCGATTTCCAGGCGGTCAAGCCACGGTTGTTCGATATCGGGAATTCCGTCGCGGGAAGGCTGCGCTGGCGTCCCGAGATCGCGAACCTCGAAATCTTCCTTGCCGTGATCGGCCGTTCCCGGAACGATGCATGGCATCTTGCGGACGCGTTCCTCGGCACTTATAATGAACGCGATCTTTACTGGGAATACCTCGGGATGCGGGGCGAGCCCGCGAAAGAGGCCGGAACGGAGTTCGTGCGACGCGCCCTTGAGTCGGTGAACGGGTCGTGTGCGGTCATCAGTCTCCAGCTTCTGCAGGACTGGCTCGCGCTCGGGGAATATCCGGACCGCTGCGCGTGGGACTATCGTATCAACGTGCCGGGATCGATGGATTCGCGGAACTGGGCGCTGGTCGCGCCTTATTCCCTGGAAGAGATGCTCGAACTGCCCCTGAACGAACGGATACGCGACATGATGGTTTCAACCAAGCGAAAGGCCTGAGACGTGTTTGAAAAACTGATCACGCGATCGAACCTCCGGTGCGCGGTAATCGGTATCCTCCTGACGGCATTTCTTGTGATGAGTGTCCATTTCTTCAAGCAGAAAAAAGTCGAGGATCTCGCGAGCCGTCCGAAGCCGCTTCCCGCGGTTACCTACTATCCGGTGCCCAAAACGCTCGGCCCCGATTCGGCCCCTGTCAAAATAATCGAATACAGTGATTTCGAATGCCCCTCCT
>MWBI01000090.1 GCA_002068945.1 Candidatus Omnitrophica bacterium ADurb.Bin314 | reverse complement strand
CCCCTATACGCATCCTGCGTGCCGGGGGTCTCATCGATCAGCCAACCCGAGTCATCGTCATCCGAGCCACCGTCATCCGAGTCACCGTCATTCGAGCCACCGTCAGCAGACGTCGATTCAACACGCAGCTCCTCGACAGAATCGCTGCCGGGCTGCGGCGTCCACTTGACGGTCAGACCCGTTGTTTGGCCCTCGATGCTCGTGAACTCATAGCTCAAATCCGAAATCGTCAGGTAGAAGCCTTTATCGTCCTTGCCAAAATCAATCTGGCAATGCACCGGCGCGAGCAAAAAACCATCCCCAACACCAAAACTATTACGGTCGCCCAGACGCCCGTAGAAATGACCGATATATACGGGTCCCAGTTCTCTCCAATGAATCGAACCCTCTATCAGCTCGCCCGAAGGCGTTAGCTCGAACCGCTGAACCCCGATGCGCAGACCACGATCATCTTTCAAAAGAAACCGGTATTTGTTCTTGTTGCTTGGTGTTTCGATCACGACACCGTTTTGGGGGCGGATCCTGATCGCGGAACTTCCCACCGAAGATTTCCATTCCCGATCGCCTCCGACTTCCCGGAAGGCCGCCCTGTCCTTGTCTTCAGCGCGCGTTTCGGCGCGCGGAGGGATCGCAACGATAAGTTTGGAATGTTTGAAAACGGTCTCATAGTCCGGATAGTCCGCGGGAACATCCTGCATCAAGACCTTAAACCCCGCTTTTTCGAGATCGTACAGGACCTTTTCATCGCGGCCCGCGGCCGCGTCGCTCGCCTCGATCGTGACGAGGAGGACGCCGCTTTCGGGATCAAGATACTTCATCGCTTCCCGGGCAAGCGGTCCGGCTTCCAGGTCCCCCGATTCGCGCGCGACGAGGTTGTTCGCGAAGATCACCCGCACGGATCCGGGGCGTCTGCCGGGAAGCCCGACCGGATCCTCGGCCGAATAACGGATGATCCGGTCCCGGAAGGCCGGTTTGACGACCGTTTCGTCCCGTTCCGTCCCGAACACGTCGATCTCATTTTTATACCCCTGATCCCGCAGCCACTCATATATCGCACGGATGAAATCCCCCGCGCCTGTGTCGTAATCCCAGACCGTGAGCGCGACCGTCTCCTCGGGCAAAACACTCGCGAGGATACTCGCAAGACTCCGTGTTTCCGAGCGCCGCGCAGCAGGCTTTACACCCGCGCGTGCTTCGACCTGCCCTTTGCCGGTTTTAAATACTGCTCTTGCCTTCTTGACTCTTTCCGGAGAGATGGCTGGAGCGGCGGCGGCCGTTATTGCTGGTATAGCCAGCAGCCCGGCAACGGTTCCGGCCATGAGTATTTTTTGAATGATCCGCGGGAACGGACTCCGAAGTTCCTGCCGGCCGATGAAATCACCCAAAGTGATCTCGCCGTCGCCGAAGGGATCCATCATCAGGGATCCATCCACCGCCTCCGCGGGATTTCCCGTCTTGATGAGGGCATTCCGCAGGAATGAAAACAGGGGCAGGACATCTTCCCGCCGCTGGCCAACGCCCGGGACTAACAGCATTTCACTGAAATTGCCGGTCCAATGGTCAAAGAAGAGCAGCATTCTGACTGTTTCCGCCGGCTGCTCCTCAAAACCCGCAGCCTCCGAGAATTCCTCATGCGACATGTAGTGTTTTTTGCCGGGTTCGCCGGGCACGTTCCGGGGATCAATCACATGTCTGGGGGCAATAATGAGCTTCATTCCGTTCGGAATGAGGGTTACCAGCACCTCCGACGGGGCGGTCGTCTTCTCGTGGAATGACCTGTCCGAATTCGCAGCAGCTTTCAGAGCGTTCGCGGCATCAAGAACATTCCCGGCAGACGAGATGCCGTCAATATAAAATCCTCCCATCCCGGCAAGCCGGCTTAAATCGCGACCGTCCGCCGCTCCGGCTTCATTCCGCCAAGGGATTGTTGAGCCTTCGGGCCCGGCAATGCCCGGATCCCCCAGGACGGGATTTTCCGGCGCCATCGCACTCGGGGCGCCGAGCATTGAACGGCCCGTGAGGCCGGACTCGCGGAGAACCGCCTCAACGCTCGCTTCCGTCAGCTGGTTCCTGCCTGTGAGATTCTGAATGTCCGCGGTGAATTTTGAAAGCTGACCTTCGAACCGTCGCTGCAATGAATCGAACGCTTCCGCCCTGAATTTCACGAACTCTTTTCTTATGAAATCAAGGATATCCTCTTTCGTCCGGGGCGTCAGATTTTTGGCAAATCGTTCGGCATACACGAGATTCAGGTCATCGAGGTAGCGGGTGTACCGTCCGAGGTCATCGATCCGGCCCTTCGCGGCAAGAGCGCGGATCAGATTGTCCCTCCACCGCTTGATCGTCTGGCGGAACTCCGGCTCTTTTAACGTCGCCGTCAGGCTCCTCACGGCATGCCGCATGAGAGCGTCGTAATAGGTCGTCTTTAAGTAATCTTTATAGGACAGGTCGCCCGCCATCACCGTGAAGTAATTCCCAGCGCCCGCAAGCGATGCGATCTTCGGCGTCACCACCACGTAGGATTCGCCGTTTTCCTTCAGAATACGCTCAAGACCGTTCGTGTGAAAACCTCCGGCTATGATGACAATGGACCGGGCGTTCTTGACGGCCCGGACCTTTTCGTAGAACACCCGGTCACGACGGAGCGCGGTTTGATAGAACTCAATCGCGGGCGTAAAGCGGGACCGAAGATCCGGATCATTCACGAGCCCGAGATAACTCTCGGGATCTTTCTGGTATTCGGAAAGGGTCTGATGCGTCAGCTCAAGACTCGCGAGATCCTCAAGAATGAAAAGTTTCGCGTAATGATCCGCCGTCCTGAGATCAGCCGATGTGCGCGCGAGGCTCCGCGCCACTCGGGGCAGGAACCGGTTGAGTTCATCAAAAAGTCTGCTCCCCCTGATCTCGGCAAGGGTTTGGGCATGGCCAAGAAGCCGCTTGAGTTCAGGAGTCATTTTAAGCCGTTGCCCGCGCGCTTTACCGAAGTCAACAAGATAGCCGAGCATCTCGGCGGCACTTGCCTGACCGGTGAGGAACTTCTGGTACATGATGAAAAAACTGGATTGCTCACGGACATCCATCGTCCGGCCGTATTTCTGTTTGAATTCGGCCGCGATCGTCTTCACGAGCGGCTCGAGCGATTCCTGACGCCCCGACCGCTCATAACCGAACGTCTCGATCAGCTTCGCGACCTCGGGGAAATCCGCCTTGATCTTTGCCGCAGCGGGATATCCCTGAATCGTCACGACAAGGTCCAGCAGTGAAATCCTCTCGGCGCGGAAATCAGCCCACTGGCTGAGGAACTCCGCAAGGTCTTCGGGAATCTGTCTGGATCCCGCGGCATCAAGATCCGCGCGAAATTTTGCAAGCGCGGCCAGAAGGGTGTCCTTTTCTTTCTGCGCCCGCTGGAAGGCGAGATAATTTTCGCTGTACAGGGCCCAGTCCTCAAGGCCTTCGAACTTGCCATCCTCGGGGTTCAGGATCGCCGCCGACTCGGCGCCCGAAAGCTCGGCTTTGGCAAGGTAAGCGGCCATCACCTGGTTCCGGATCTTTTTATCCGGAAATGACCGAAGCAATTCGGGATCGAGGCTTCCTTGAGCCCCCTCAACGAAAAGAACATCCGCCTGCCCCCTGGACTGGAGATGGCCGATGATCTTTCTGATATTTTCCTGGGCGTCGTCAACGGCGTGCGCGTCCTGAATCAGGACGACCGTACGGCGCGTGGTGGTGGCATTTGTCAGGATCGGCGCTTTCCCGGAAGATCCCGGGCCGGGCGCTTCATACCGCGCTGAAACCGTCCCCAATTCGTCCGGGATCCGAAAATCAGCAACCGGGATCACGGGGCTGACCGCGAGCTCCGCAGCCTGTGCGCGAGCCGGAGAGGGCATGGCGACGCTTGTCACCGTGAACGACAAAAGAACAAGCAGGGCCATTCCGCGGATCGCGAAATCCCGATTTTTCCGAGTTGTTTTTGTCATAAAAAATGCCGCCTTTTTAAATCCCTGAAGCTGCTCTACAAGCATCCAAACACGGCTATTATGGAATGCAAAATTGCCGGATTTGTTTGTTATATCCCGTTGTTTTACCGCTGTCTAAATCCTGCCACACCTATACATATTACGCAAGCCCGTTAATACATTTAATTGCTGTTTCCAGACTATAATTGACTGTATTTTGCTATATTTGCTATATTTTGATAGCTATAAATTGCTATAAATAAGATTTTTTTGGCTTTGGAAGACAACGGATCAATATTCAAAATCGAAAGACAGGCGGCTGATTAAACCGACTGAATGGAACGGGATAACGGCAGGAAAAAATTCCGGTGAGAAAAACTATCTCTTTTTTTTCAGCACAGCAACAAAGGAAACGACCATCAGGACAATAATGAACGTCCAGCTAAAAATCAGGAATAGCCATCCCGAAAGTCTCATCGGGGCACCCGCTGCCGGATAAGATGCCTGCGCTGCCAGGCGACATGAACGAGAAAGACCATCAGGGCGGCGACCCCCGCCATCATGAAACGAGCAAACCAGATATACGGATAATCCTCTTTTGCGACCCTCTTCATGAGGAGGATCGCAAGCCCGTCCTGAAAGAACCAGAAAACCATGAGCGCGACGAGGTAGCCAAGCGTGACATATTTCATGATACGGATCACAATCCGTGGAAGATGAAGGTCCGCGCCGGCGTTGATCTCTTTCCAGGCCTTCTCTTCGCCGAACACCCAGATAAAAAGCACCAATTCGAGGATCGCGAACACGACCAAACTGAACGTCCCGACCCAGAAATCGATCTCATTCAGAAACCCGTGCTTGAGGAAGAAAATGACCGGAAGCGTGAAAAAGAAAGTCATGATCCCCACGACCCAGGAAGCGGTTTTTCGGGTCATCCTGAATTCTTCCTGCAGGAACGCCATGATCGGCTGCGCCAGCGCGACCGATGATGTGATCCCCGCGAGAAACAGAAGGAAGAACCAGATCGCGCCGAAGACCTGTCCGAAAGCCATCTTCTGAAAAATGATCGGGAGGGCAAAAAAACCAAGGTCAAAGGCACCGCCGGCCGCGATCATCTTCGTCTGCTCCAGCCCAAAGAACGCGAGCACCACCGGGATCGCGATCGAACCGCC
>MWBI01000089.1 GCA_002068945.1 Candidatus Omnitrophica bacterium ADurb.Bin314 | reverse complement strand
TTACTTTTTCCGGATCTGTTTTGAGATCCTTTCGACGGTCCTCATGCCGGAATCGACCTTGTTTGGGATCGTCTCCCAGCCAAAGGACCTTCCTGATTCCGGGGCGCTCCCGTAAGGAGCTGCGGAAAACGGAGCCTGCCGTACCTGTCCCAAGTCAGGCGCGCTTTGAGTGAAAGCTTTCCACCCCGCGAGCACCGGCTTCCACGCGAATAGCGCGAGAAAGATCCACGGCAGAAGCCATAATCCGTAACGAATGGCGTAAAGACACGCCCTAATGATCAAAAGCAGGACGCTTTTGTGAAACTGAAGCATCGCCTTCAGTTCGTTTTTTAATAGATGCCATTTCATAATTGATTCCTTTCTTTCGCTCTAGTGGTTGGGTTTCTTCAAAGAGGCTTCAGCGTGAGATCTACCGCGTCCTTCGCCTTATACGTCAAGTTGTGCAGATGCAGATTCCCGGTTTCAGAATCTTTCAATTGAGCGGCGATACTGGCCTTATGGACGGTCATATAATCAAGCTCCCGCCCGCTGAATTGCTTTTCAAATTGTTTGATCCATTCTCTCAAGCTCACGAACTGCCTCTTGTCCTTGGCATGATCGCTCATCGTCTCCCTCTCCTTCTGTTGAATATCGCGAAAGGCGGAGGCCCGGACCTCCGCCCTTCGCGGCGTTTGAAATTGCGGCTAAACGGTTAGACCCCTGAGAGCTCGAAGAGATCCCGCGTTTTTCCGTCGTCTTTCTCCGAACAATCAAAACTGCAGGCCTCGCACATGAACCTCCGGCTCATGTCGTCGTAGAAGAGCTCCTCCGCGGGAAATTCCGCGTCGCAAACCGCGCAGGGGATCTTCGATTGTTCGTTCATTCCGGAGCCGTCCAGAAGGCCGAAATCCTGAAGTTCGGTAAAGGAGAAAAGCCGCGGCGGGCGCTGGCAGTGAAAATCATCTTCCGTCCATCCCGGCCCCACATACGGTTTCATCGCGCACGGGACCTTTTTCATCCGGCTTCTGGAATTGAAGTTCCTGACGTCCGCGATGTAGAGATGGTCCTCAAGGATCGCCCAGACGGAGCCCTGAAGGCCGTTCCGGGCGAGTGCGTACTCGAGGTGCTCATGATCGCTTGACCAAAAGAGCGCTGTGAGACTCGGAACATACGCGACATGAAGCGGCCTTTCATTGTTCCGGATGAGAAAGAGCCGCCAGGGATCGCTTTTGAGAGCGAACCCGAGCGCGAAATCCCCTTCCATCTCCCCGAGCTTTGAGGCCATGCCTTTCACGCTCGCTTCCCCGTCAAGCACCCGGAAGATCGCTTCGCTATCGACCGGCGTTTCCGCCGTTTTCGAATATTTCTTGAGAAGCGTTTCCCGGTTCATGAAGTGGCCGTTATGCACCCCGAGGAAATGCTCCGTCTCGAAAGGATGGCAGTGTTTATTCTGCACATCCCCGATCGTCGCAAGACGGGTGTGCCCGAGGCAGATCTGCGTCCTGTCGGTAATCTCGCGGATCATCCCCTGAAACCGTTTCGTCTTGAGAAGTTTCCCTGAAGGCGCCGCTTCCTTAAAGAGCGTCCACTTGGATGGGGAAAGGAGCGCGATCCCGGTCCCGTCCTTTCCCCTTTCTTCATTCTGAAAAGCAAGATCCATGACCATACCCCGCAGCTTGAAACGTTCGAGCACGTTTAAGGCACCGTCTTTTTTCGCAAAACCGTAGATTCCGCACATAGCAGTCTTCTCCTGTTGTTGTTAAGTGATTGTTTTTGTTCTGAATTCCGGAGCGGTTAAGCGGGGGGATGAAGCAGCCGTTCGGGATGGAACTTCTGAACGCGTTCGCGCACATACCGCGCGATCCCGGGTGTGAGGCCAAAGAACGCCGTGAACATGCTGAGAAGTTCCGGGAAAGTCCCCGGCTGCGGCATCCGGACCTGCCCGATCACCTGGGCCTTATCCACGATCGCCTGGCAGATCACGATGAAATTCGTAATCTTAAGAGCGTTCAAAGTCCCGGAGTGATAACGGAACTCAAGGGAGCGCCGGTAAAACCACGAGTGGATATTGAGCCCGTAATAGCGGGAGTGATGGTACTTGGACTTGAGGTCGACCCTCCGGCTCCCCTTGGGACCGTACCAGAGCCGCTTAAGCGCCTCCTCGTCCTTCGCGCCAATCCGAAACCTCGATTTCGGGAACCTCTCGAGAGGCACGGAATAGCTCCCTTCATGCCGGGACTCGGGCAGCATGGCATAAAGCACCGGCTCGAAATACCGAGTGATCTTGAGGAGTTTTTTGATCTCCGCGCATCCAAGATCACGGCCGTCGATATGCACGTGAAGCCCGCAGTCGCGGTTCACGAAATATCCCCAGCCCTGAAGACCGCCGGTGAATTTCCGGATCGCCTGGAATCCTTCGTCGCCCTGAAGGATCGGGCTCACGTACTCGCGCCCGTTATCCCCAAGGGATCCGTCCATCACCCGCTGCCAGTTCTCGAGCCTCTCAGACGGCAAATGATCCGCGTCCTCTTCCATCATGGCTTCGATCTCGATTCCGTATTTGCGCGGAGAGCGGCACTCGATAAAACTGCCGCCTGAAAACTCCTGGTACCTCGGAAGGCTTTCTTCTTCACGGCTGTCCCAGCAGTCATCACAAAACGGTTCGTTCTCCTCGTTCCGGAAACAGGAATCGGAACTCACCTGGTCCTGACACGCGCTGCAATGGGTCACGCGCTCGTTGAAACAGCTTTCGCAAAAATCCCTGTCGTGCAGTTCGGAATAATAGGAGCGGTCCGACCGGATATAGGCCTCGCAGCCTGAACAAAAGCGGAAGCATTCGTCAAAACACTTCCCGCAATAGAGCCCGCCATCCGCTGCTTCCGTCATGGCGCTTCGCGAGAAGGTCCCCTTGCAGTGATCACAAACCGCCGTCAGCTCCTCAAAACAATCCCCGCACAAAAGCTTCCCCGTGTGCTCAAGGCACCCGTTCTCCGGCTCCTCTTTGCCGCAGTTCGAACAGATTTTCTTTTCGGATACCTCCGGCGCCTGCAAAACCTCAACATTCGTGGTCATGTGATTTCTCCTTTCCAAGTTAAATAAAACGGGGCGGCATCCCCCTTGAGGAATACCGCCCCGATCCGTTTTTTTGAACTTTGTCAGGCTGTCAGGTCTTCTTGCCCCCCCTTGCTTCCCAGGAACTGCGCAGCACCATCAGTTCCGATGTGGCGTCCAAAGCCGCCATCGTCCGGCCGCGGCAGCGGATCTCCTTTTCAAGGGACCTGAGGATCCCCAGA
>MWBI01000088.1 GCA_002068945.1 Candidatus Omnitrophica bacterium ADurb.Bin314 | reverse complement strand
GCCGCTCGGCACGTGCTTCCTGCCGGGCCGTCACTTCATGCGCTTGTCCGACAATCTCACTCTCCGGTGTCCGGCGAACTTCTTTACGTTCCGCGCGGGGTTTTAGGCCTTGGAACCACTTTTCTTCCTCCCGGTAATACTCCGTGCGCGGATCTTTATAAGGCGGAAGAAATGGCTGGTCAACCAGGCGCTGGGGAATCAGGAGCTGAAGGAGGGAGAATTGGTCGGGGATCTTCCACTCCGGGATCACAACGGAAAGATTGGCGACATCGTAGGGCTTGCCGTCAACCCGAAGATCGGCGCCAAAGAGCCCCTTGTTCAGCTCGAACACATCAATTTCACCCATTTCACCACTTTTACCCCTTGGCAGGACATCCGAAATGGTTGGCAACTTCTGAAAAGGAAGCACGTTCACCGTCACGTTTTTCGGCAACATACGAATCCCGGGTTCAGGATGAAGCAGAGGCCGTTGCTTTATCAATTTGGCCGCCGCGTTCGTCATGTAAGGCACCACAATAATGAACTTCGCGCCCGGGTTGACCCTCCCGACCTTTTCGATCGTTTCCCGGATTTGCCGGCCACTGTACGCCACGTCATCCACGACAACAAACGTCATGAAACGCGAGGCTTTCTTCAAATGATCCTCCGACTCACCCTCGTAAAACAGACCCCCCGGCGCCCGGACACCGTCAGGGGCACCGACACGGAGATGGCTCAGAACCCAGCGCCGGGACGTATGGGGTTTGTGCAACAGCACGGCGTATGAGCCGGCGTTCCGAAGCGCGTCGATCAGTTTCGGTTCAAGGTCCCGCAACCTCTGTTCAAAGTCCCGATATGGAAGCACCTTTCGAGCCGAAAAAAGCTTGGCTGTAATCGCGATGACCGGCTCCGCGGGGCGAATGCCTCTGGCCCCCAATCGGTTCATCCAGGCGTCGAAATCGGGCTTCTCGTCGAGTACTAATTCATCCGGAACCGGCAACGGCACCCTCATTTCACTGCGACTGCCCGGCTGTTTTGCCGCGGCCGGGTGTGGAGTTTTCCGGGTGACTGTTCCTCCGTTAGCAACCGAGTATCCCTGTTTTTCAAGAGAGGAGATATGATCCTCATTTAAAAAATCAGCCCCGTGAACAAAAACAAGGGAGTTGGAGTTGAGAAGGACAGGGCCCGACCCAAGAAGAAATTCCCGCGCCGCAGAATTGGCATTAATGGATAAGACCACATCGAATTCTTCTCCCCGCTCACGGAATTCCCGGACGGCATCCGGGGCGTCTTTGCCGATCATTTTCACGCCCCTGCGCGTTCGCTTTTGTTCAGGATATGAAGAATCCACCGCGATCGCTTCGACCCGATCCCCATAGCGATCCTTCAACCGCTGTAAATAGCCCGCAGTACCGGCTCCCAAGTCCAGAACACGTAACGGCCGTGCCCCGTCGAGGGCCGCGACTCTTTTTGCGATCTCATCATCAAGATCGATCCCATAGTTCCCGGCCACCCCCCGGTAATACCCTGCGCCCTCGCTGATGTTTGGCCCCACTCCCCACATAGCCAGGCGATCAAAAACGGACCGGATGAACTTGCTCGCGAAAGCGGGCAACACCCAGGGTCCGACACGAACGTTCATTACCTGTAGTGTCTTCGGACCACTTTGGACAGAGGCTTGATTTACCTCAACATCCCTCCGCGATTCCGGACGGGTGCCGACGTCCTGTTTTTGATCCGATTCAGGTCGGGCCCCAGCGCGCGAACCGACAGGAGTTTGAGCGGTCAGTGCCTGCGCGGCGAGTGCCGGAGTCACGGACACAGGATCCATGAGCGCCGCCCGCATCGCATACTTGCCGTTCTCAAGCGGTGAAAACCTCAGGGCGTACACCTTTCCGTCTTTATCCGTAATATTCGTGATCTCCTCAACATCCTCTTCGTTCTTTCCGACCTTTTCGAGGACAACCACGGAATCCTTGCCGTTCCGCCTCTCGACCCAACGGATTCCGTGTTCCCTGAAGGAGCGTTCACTGATCGCCTTAATAGCCCTCGCCAGGTGCTGCGGATGACGGGCCAGAATTTTGACGAGCGTGCTCGTGAGGTATTTCCGGAACGCCTTCAATCCCTCGGGGCCGATCTGAGACCGGATCACGTCATCATCCTGCATGATGTTGAAGGCTTCGAGGTTCGCGATATCAAACACCGTGGCGCCTCGCTCAAGCATGTTGTCGCGGTAGGCCTTCTCATCCGACTTCTCCATGAGCCGGGGCGTAAGCACGCCGTAGCTCACGTCATGGTCGCGGAAGAGGTCCGTGATACCGCCCGTGTGGAAGCCGCCGGTGATGAGTACCGCGGCCCGCTCTCCGCGCGCGCTCATGACGGCATCGATCTTTTCGTAGAACACCGCTTCGCGCTCATGCGCGTGGGCGTAGAACGCGTAGGCGGCCTCATAGAGGGAATCAATCCTCGAGCGGAACGCAGGGTCCGCGTCCATCCCGGAAAGAACGGGAGCCGCGAGCCGCAGTTCCGTACTAACCGCATCCGAGAGTGCCCTGAAGTCGCGGATCATCGCGTCTATCGCGACCGCGTCCTTTTTCGCCTCGATCTCCTGCCAGTCACGGCGCGCAAGTTCGAGGTTGAGAAGTTTACGGATCAATTCTGTCCGGCGATTGAGTTCCACAAGCTTCCGCTGAGCGGGCGACGCGGCCAGCTTCTCAAGAATCTGCATGAAAAGCCGGCGAATCTCGGCAAAAAGCGCCCCGGAATCAAGTTCGCTCCGGAGGATCAGATAACCGGCGTGGGCCGAATAGGCGGGATAATCGCTGAACCGGAAACCGTAAGGGCCCGCCGCCCCGGCAAGTTTTTCGAGCAGAAAGCGGGGCTGAACGCTCACGGCGCCGTTCGCCGGATTTTTGCCCGCGACGCTGATATTCTGATCCTTGAGGTTCTCAATGTCCCGGATCAGCTCCGCGGGCAGACTTTTCGAGCGCAGAAAACCGAGAAGCTTTTCTTTTTCCGCCGCGGCGCGGGCAGGCGAAAGTTCTTTCTCGATATCCTGGAGTACCAGGAGGCGCGCGATTTGCGGCCACTCCACCTGGGCGAACAGGCTTTCGAGATCAAGTTTGAGCGTCTGATTCGCCTCCCGGGCGAGGGAACGGATATAGGGCATGAATTCCCTTTGTCCTTTTTCAAACTTTTTCCACTCCCCGATCACGCGGCGGAGGTCGTTGCCGGCAATCCCGGACGAGATCGTTTCGAGGCGCGCGTCGAGTTCGTTCACGTAGCGGCTCGCGACCGCTTCCGCGCCGAACACTTTCCGGAGGGCCTCGTAGTTCTTCCGGTAGAGCTCCGCGTTCTCGATGCCGTACGCCTTCACCGATGCGGTGTTTCCGCTTTTTTCTCCGTACTCCTTACCCCGCACTTCGTACGAATCTTCCAGGAGAAACAGCTCCGCTCCCGTCAAGCGGCCGTCTTTCGCGAGCTGATCCGCGAGCAGGCGGTTGCGTTCGTCATCGGGAAAATACTTCAGACGGTCGGGATCAAGTTCCGAGCTCGCGCCTTCCACGAAGATCGTGTCAATCGAATAGGTCTTGTTCAGGTATTTGAGAAGTTCCTTGACTTTCTGCTGGGCGCCGTAGTTGGCGTGAGCGTTCTGGATGTGAAGGACCAGACGCGGTTCGGAAACCGGAGGAGCCTGATAAAGCTCATCAAGCGTCGCGAGTTCTGAGGGAATATCAACCGAAAGAAATCCCGGCGCTTCACTTTCGACATTGATCTCGATCCCCGCGGCAGGCATAGCCGTCACCGTCTGCGTGCAGGTAAATACACACAGGGTGATCAACGCAACCGACCTCAGAATTGCCTTGTTTGTATTCATATGCGTGTTTTTGCTATATTTTCTATATAAAATATATCCGATGCGTACAATACATGCAAGTTACTATAACAATTTAATATATTCTTAACCTGTTTATTTATATAGTTTTACAAACACAATAACAAACTACCTGTAATAAAAAAACAACCCACTCCACCCCCGGGAGCTAGACCCCGGGCGTAGAGTGGGTTTAGGGGTTAATCCATCAGGTAGGATTTGATTATCTGCAGACTTCGCTGGTAGTCGATACGGTCGGATACAAATTTATGATACTGTTGCGGCGACAAGGAGATTAATTGCTTAAAATCACAAATGCCTCCTGAGGCAACGACACCCGTGTACTCGTGATACGACGAATACGGCCACTCCCCGGGCCGCTGAACGATTCCCGCAGAGGTGGGGTTTAGATGCACATACCTCGTCATATGGAGCAAGTCCCCGTCTGTCTCGATACGCCGGATACCAAAACGTCCTTCCCAAAGCGGTCCACGACGACGGGACCTCTTGTTCAGGTAGATGGCATACCCCGCCTGCAAACAACGCATAAAATCTTCGGCACCGTCATCCGAAAGCTGGGAAACAAGAAAATGGAAATGCGTTGGCATAAAGCAATAAGCGATCAGACGGATTCGCGGGACTCCATGCACCTCCGGATCATCAATGCCTAGGCCCCGCTTCAACGCTTCCGAATAGCTGTAACCGCGTAGGGAATCCCGGTAAAAGCGGGTCATTTCCCGCATCCTCGCGTATTCCTCGGGATAACGGAATATTTCAAAACCCGCGATACTCTTGTTAAATAAATGATAAAAACCGCCGGTATAACACCGCAGCTTGCGTCTGCTCATGATCGACCCTTTCGCGCCTCCCTGAATGGACGTCCGAACGCTATGAAAAACCATACGAAAGAATATACGGAAATTGTATTTTTGTCAATTTTTTATTGCTTTATACCCACTCTACGCCCGGGGTCTAGCTCCCGGGGGTAGAGTGGGTGCATGGGTATAAAAAAAAGGGGGCGGGAAGGTGTCTGGAACCCTCCCGCCCCGACAGTCCGACCCGGAGGCCGAACCTGCGACGATTACGCCGAAATCGCGGTCTGTTGCATCGCCCGGAACTCCTCGCGAATCCGATCCATCACAAACCGCAACGAATCATTCGTGATCGCCACACGGCGCAAATCTCGCGCGTCAATTTCGGGAAGATCCTCAAAGATTTCCGCCGCGTTAGCCATGATATCAGACACAGCTCTATACCTGGGAGACGAAACCTTATGCGACAGTTTCACAAGAGTACTATGCACCGCAGGGTCCGCATCCCCGGTTCGATCCTGATCCTGGTACACAACCAGCGCGGTCGCCGCAATATCCTCAAAGCTCGTACTCCCGAACGCGCTCCTGTTAGCCACCGTGACAACGGTATTCGCATTCATCCCGCTCTTCGTCCGCGCATAATCATTTTCCGTCATGACATGGAACCGCTTCGCGAGCTCCAGGTTCGGCAAGCCACTTTCGGGGAGTTTCTCAACCCATTGAAGAAAGGATCGACGCAAATCCTCCACTCCCTTCTTGTCATCCCCCGGCAATACCCATGTATATTTCTGGCCGGCATTGAGGACCAAAAGGATCTTCAGCACATCAAGCTGCCTCGACGCGTCGGCGGGCTCAATGAACTGAACAACGCTTCCGTCCGCTTTGGCATTGGTAACGGGCACGAAGTGATCCGCCGGCAGGGCCGCGAGCACTTTATTCATCGCTTTCGCGCCGAACGCATTCGCGAGCAAGGTCAGCTGCTCCACCGCACCCGCAGGATCAGTCATCGTGAGATCAAGAATGCCATGCGCAAGGAAAGCGACTTTCAGCGCGATATCCGCCTGTTCGCCCACCATCCCGACGTCCACCACATCCCCAAACCGCGTCTGCTCCAGAATACCCCTGGCCGTCTTACCGAGCTCCCGCCGAAGCTTCTCGGCCATTTCCAAAACCTCCTCCGGCGCCATCCGCTGTTCCGCGCGCGTCGGCAGTTCTTTCCTCGTCTCGCGCCTCGCGGAAAGCTGCTTCACCGCGTCATTCAAGGCCTTCGCGTCAGTAACCGGCCACATGACAGGCTGACTTTTCTCGTAAT
>MWBI01000087.1 GCA_002068945.1 Candidatus Omnitrophica bacterium ADurb.Bin314 | reverse complement strand
CTCAAAAAAGCACTCCGGAAACTGAAGGCCCGTTTCTGACCGAAAAAAACAAAAGGAGAGTGTCGTGGAAAACACAGGGAATCCCGATGAAACCGCCGGAAGCCGGCCCGGGGAAACAAAAGAAGAACGGTTCAGGCGTCTCGCGGAGCAGCGGGTCGCGGCGACGCTCGACAAGATCCGTTTGATCGGCAACCTCGCGACGTCCCAGTATTCCTATAACGGCGACCAGGTGGCGAAGATTTTTTCGGCGCTCAAGGAAGCGCTCGCCGATGTTGAGGACAGGTTTCATCGCACGCTGGAGCGCAAGAAGGATAAATTTCATCTTTGACACAAGCGGCTGCGGGACAACTTCGCGAGGTGACCCCGATGTCGACGAATGTGACCGCTGATTCCGTCCCGGCAGTTCAGACCGTTTATGACGAACTTTCTTAAGACTACTTTCCTTCTCGTTCTCCTGACCCTGCTTTTGATCTGGTGCGGCAGCCTGCTCGGCGGAAGGGAAGGAATGCTGTTCGCCTTTTTCGCGGCTGTCGCGATGAATTTTGGCGCCTATTGGTTCAGCGACAGAATGGTTCTTTCCCTTTACCGGGCGCAGCCGCTTTCGGAGGAGGAGGCCCCCGAGGTCCATGAGATCGTCCGGCGTCTCGCGGATAAGGCGGGGATCCCGCCGCCGAGGATATGTCTCCTGCCGTCCGCTTCCGCCAACGCGTTCGCGACAGGACGCGGCCCCCGGCACGCGGCGATAGCCGTGACACATGGCATTGTGACGCTTCTCAACCAGGAAGAGCTTGAGGGCGTGCTCGGTCATGAGATGTCGCATATCCTGAACCGCGACATTCTTCTTTCCACGGTCGTTGCGACGCTCGCGGGGGCTCTTGGTATGATTGCCGGCATGTTCCGCTGGTCCCTGCACTGGAGCGGCGGGGAACGGGATGAAAGGAGCCAGATGCATCCGATCATGCTGCTTCTGTTCTCGATCCTCATGCCGCTTGCCGCGACGCTTATCCAGCTCGCGATCTCGCGGTCGCGGGAATACGAGGCGGACAAAAGGGGAGGTGAGCTTTGCGGGAATCCGCTCTACCTCGCGAGCGCTCTCAGGAAGATCGAGGCCGCTTCGGCCCGAACACCGCTAAGGGACGCCCAGCCCGCCACGGCGCATCTTTTCATCATGAACCCGCTTTCGGGAAAGGGATGGTCGGCCCTTTTCAGCACGCATCCGCCGGTCGGGGACCGTATTGCCCGTCTGGAGGATCAGTCCCGGTGTTCCATAAGAAAACAATGTCCAGAGGGGTGATTTTTTTAGCGCATACCCGAAAGATTTGAGTCAGACGTGTCTCGATTCCTTGTGTTCCCGCGAATGAACGGCCGGCCGAAAACATTGACGATGGAGGGGGATGAAAGCTAGAATACGCCCCATTCGGGAAACTAACCAAGAGGAGAAAATGAACAATGGCTTACGTCATCACTGAGAAGTGTCACGGCGAACGGTATGGTATCTGCGCGACCGTTTGTCCGGTCGAGGCGATTTCCCCGGGGACCTACCAGGGGAAGGATTTCATGGTCATCGACCCGACGGTCTGTATTTCGTGCGGCGCGTGTGCGGCGGAATGCCCGGTCGGTTCGATCGTGGAGTCGGAGGATATGGACCCCACCTGGGCCAGGATCAACGCGGAGCTTGCGCCCCAGTTCAAGGCGAATCCGAAGGTCACGCCGCGATCCAGGGATGAAGCTCCGAAAAACGCCACGAACAAGCTGAAATAAGCGGTTGTCCGAATGAAGGCCCGCCCGGGAACCGCCGGGCGGGCTTCTTGTTTTCCAATGTGAAAGGTCCCGGCATGTCGCGAGCGGTGTCCCATCCCGATATCGGTGAGCTTGAACGGATCCTCAAAAAGTACGCGCAGGATTTTGCCGTCAGCAACCCTGCCGCGAAAGCGATTTTTCGCGGGATCACGGTCATCGGGGTCGGCGTCAGGCCCATCCTGGACCATTTCCTCTTCCGGACCCGGCAGCCCGCGGAGCGTGTCCTGGAGTTCACCGCGCTCGGTTACGAGAAAGATTCCTCCGCCATAGTTCTCGGTCATCCGAAAAACGCCGTTTCCGTCTATCGTTGCCGATGTCTTCCCGCCGTTCTCATTGAGGAGGCGCAAGACAGGAATTCCCTGGAGTGGGTCGAGGAATTCGGGGACAGCGCGCCTTACGTGATGGCGGTCCGGGTCGACGATATCGAGGAGTCGACCTTTCATCTCGAGAAGCAAGCTGTGCAGTTCCTCCGGCCGGGCGCGGGCAAGTCCGGAGAAGAGGTCCGCGCGATCGCGGCGATGCCTTTTCCCCGGAATGGCCGCGCTTCAACGGTGCTGGTCCTGGCGGAGCGCCATGCCGGGAATATGAGTTATTACGCCCCGGATTTCTGGAACAAGGCCTGAAGCGTGTCACTTTAGCATTTGGAGATTTCACATGATCATCGGACTGACGGGAAAGAATGGCTCGGGAAAAGGCGAGGTCGCGAATTTTCTGAAAGAGCGCGGCTTCCATTACTATTCGCTTTCGGACGCCATTCGCGAGGAGGCGAAAAAACGCGGGGTTGAGATCAGTCGCGATACCCTGATCGCGCTCGGCAACGAGCTGCGCGAAAAAGAAGGCCCCGGATGCCTGGCCGAGCGCATCTTCGCGAAGCTGGATCCCGAAAAACATTACGTGATCGATTCCATCCGCCATCCTTCCGAGGTCCGGGTGTTCCGCCGCCGTCCGAATTTCACATTTCTTTGCGTCCGGGCGCCCGAACGGCTTCGTTTCGAGCGGCTCCGTCAGCGCGGCCGCGAGAACGATCCCGGGGTCTGGGAGGATTTTCAGGCCATCGAGGCGAAAGAGGCCAAAAGCGAGAACCGGACCGACCAGCAGCTCGACCAGGCGCTGATGCTCGCGGATATCCAGGTCGACAATAACGGCCCCCTGAAAGAGCTGCATGATAAGGTGAAACAGATTCTCGTGAAACTGGCGCAAAGCCAGCCGCGCCCCGGTTGGGACGAGTATTTCATGAATATCGCGAAGGTCGCGGCGCTTCGGTCGAACTGCATGAAACGCAAGGTCGCGGCCGTGATCGTGAAGGACAAGCGGATCATTTCCACCGGTTACAACGGCACGCCGCGCGGTATTACAAATTGTAATGAAGGCGGCTGTCCGCGGTGCCTGAGCATCGAGACATCGGGGAAGGATCTGGGAGAATGCCTCTGTTCTCACGGCGAGGAGAACGCGATCGTCCAGGCGGCCTATCATGGTGTCGCGCTGAAGGGAGCGACCCTGTACACGACCTTTTCACCGTGCCTGATGTGCACGAAGATGATCATCAACGCCGGGATCAGCGAGGTCGTTTACCAGGCGACTTATCCGCTCTCCGATATTTCCTTCAAGCTTCTCCAGCAGGCCGGGGTTACGATCCGTCAGCTCGCCGCCTGATCCCGATGGGGTCTTCGGTGCCCCGGACGTGGAGAGCGGGTGTTTTCGGCCGACCTCGTGACAAGCATTCAACAAACGATCCTGGGCCACGATTGCAACGGGCGAACCATTATGAGAGATAAAGGGAAAGCGACCGGGAACGAACATCCTGAGGTGAATAACGCGAGCCTTCTGATCGAGCGGATCCGGGGGAATGATTTCCGGATCAAGCAGGGGCGGGTCGAGATCTTCCTCGCGCGCGAGTTCGGGTTCTGCTACGGTGTGGAGCGCGCCGTGACCTATGCTTATGAGACCCGCGCAAAATTTCCGGACCGGCGTATCTTTCTCACCGATGAGATCATCCACAACCCGCGCGTGAACAAGGAACTTCGCGAGCTCGGCATTCAGTTCCTGTCGGGCGCGGCGGCTTGCGGAGTTTCGACGGCGGACCTGACGGCGAAGGACATCGTGGTCATGCCGGCCTTCGGGCTTCCGGTCGAAGCGCTCAAGAAATATCAGGAACGCGGCTGTGTGATCGTGGACACGACCTGCGGGTCGGTCATGAGCGTCTGGCGCCGCGTGGAATCCTATGCGCGGGACGGGTTCACCTCCGTGATCCACGGTAAATACGATCATGAAGAGACGCGCGCGACGTGCTCGCGGGCGGGGAAGTACATCGTTATCAAGGACACGGAACAGGCGAAACTGGTTTGCGAACAGATCCGGGGACCGGGGAACCGGGATTCGTTTCCCGGCAAGTTCGGGGACGTTTGCTCGGCGGGGTTCGATCCCGAACAGGATCTCGGGAAGATCGGTTTCGCGAACCAGACGACGATGCTGATGAGCGAGTCCGTCGAGATCTCGGGCATGCTGCGGGCCGCGCTCGCGACCCGGTATGGGGAAGCCGAAGCGGAGGACAGGTTCCGCCATTTCGACACGATCTGTTCCGCCACGCAGGACCGCCAGGACGCGATCCGCGAGCTCGGCGAGAAGGGAATGGACCTGATCCTCGTGATCGGCGGTTATAAATCGAGCAACACGGGCCATCTTGCGGGGATCGCTTCCGGGTACGCCAGGTCCTTCCATATCGAGGATGCCGACTGTCTTCTTTCCGCGGAGAAGATCAGCCACCGCGGCATTGACACGCACGTCATCACCGAGACGGTGGACTGGCTTCCGGCGGGACCGGTGAGGATCGGCATCACCGCGGGGGCCTCGACCCCCAACCGGGTCGTCGAGGAAGTCATTGAACGCTTGGTCAAGATAACGGGGTAAATCATGTTTAAAGTCGCAAAAACACTTTATTTCAATTACGGACACCGGTTGCTCGGGGGCCATGACAAGTCCCGGTCTCCATCGAAAAACTCAAAGATTCGTGGGACTGGCGCTGGCAACCTTTTCGCGGAAGAAAACGGAGGACAGCACAAGTGCTCGCACCTTCACGGCCACAGCGCCAAGGTCCGCATCGTGATGCAGACGCCGAAGCTGAACCGGCGGGG
>MWBI01000086.1 GCA_002068945.1 Candidatus Omnitrophica bacterium ADurb.Bin314 | reverse complement strand
GTTCTGGTGATTGATGGATACAATGTGATCGCGCGCGGGCTCGCGGCGAATCCCGAACGGGATATGGCTGACGAAGACGCCCGGCGCGTTTATCGCGCAGAATTAGTTCGTCTTGCGAAGAGGCTGTGCGCCGGCAAGAAGGGCATTGAAGCCAGGATCTACTTTGATGGTTCTGTGGAGCGCTCCGCGCCGGAGTTGTCGGATCGCTCCGTGAAGGTTTACTTCACGAAGGGGGACCAGGGCGCCGATAATGCCATTATCAAGTTCTGCAGAGCTTACCCCAGGCCCGGGGAAATCGAAGTTGTTTCTGACGACTGGAACACTTTGGGATTTCATGTCCGTTCCCATGTGGGGAAAATACTTTCGGTCGCGGAGCTCATGCGCCGTCTGAACCCCGGGAGGACTGCTTCCGGCTCAAGGAGGCCGGCGCGACGGCAGGAGGAACCGGCGCTCTCTGCCGGCGCCCGCCGTGCCATCAACCAAACCCTTCCGGCCAGCTGGTTTCGTTGACGCGGCAGGATGGTTTTATACTGTCTTTTGCCCGAATCATGTCAAATGAGCGGCAAGCGGGATTTATCGCGGGAGAGTTTCGATGATTACAAAAAACAACATCAGTAAAGGCGAAGTGGTTTTATACAAGAACCGGGTCGAGGTGCGGCTTGACCGTGAGACCGTCTGGTTAGACGCTCATCAAATGGCAAAGTTGTTCGGCCGGGATAGATCCGTAATCCTCAAACACATCCGGAATATCTACAGGACAAAAGAATTGGACAAACAATCAACCTGTGCAAAAAGCGCACGGGTTGCGGCGGATGGAAAACTCCGGCAGATGGAAAGTTTCAATCCGGACGTGATTGTTTCTGTCGGTTATCGGGTCAATTCCAGGAAGGGGACTCAATTCCGTGTTTGGGCAACTAGTGTGCTTCGGAAGCATCCGGTGGATGGCCACACGCTGAATGAGCAACGGCTCAAACGGGTGGAGGATAAATACCATGAACTGCAAAAGGCGGTTGCTTTAATCGGAAACGCTGCGTTGGTCGAAGGCGCATCACCGGAAGCTCGGGGGATCGCCCAGGTCATCAGGGAGTATTCCCGGGCATTGGATCTCCTGGATGATTTTGACCACGAGCGGTTGTCCCAACCGGCGGGAACAAAAAAAGCCGGTTTTGAGCTGACCTGCGAAGCTGCTCGCAGGATCATCGAGACGATGAAAGCGCAATTCAGGGATTCCCGTCTGATGGGGAGGGAGGAAAGATCAAGGATTCAAGAGCTCTCCGGGGATGATTTATCAGGCTTTCGTATGATCGCCTCCAGCAAGCCCGCCGAAAAAGAAGCCATGATCGAAGTCATCCTGAATCTCACGACTTGAAATGTTGATGCCGCATGTCGTCTTTTTCGTGGTGCGCGATGAATAGAAGGTCTGTCAGACAAGCGATTGCCGGGTTCGCGGTTCTGCTGATTTTGGCTTCCTGTGATCCGGGGCCGCGCGTCCAGTGGACAAAATATACCGGAGAAAGCTTCGATGCGGCGCTTCGGTCGGGAAGGCCTACGGTCGTTGACTGTTATGCCGCCTGGTGCCGGCCCTGCATGATGCTCAAACACGAAACATTCACCGATCCGCGCGTGGTCGCCGCGCTCGGGAGCTTTAATCGCCTCCGGGCTGATCTGTCTTTCCGCGAATCCGAATACGCGCGCGCCGTCAGCAAAAAGCACAGGATTCAGGGACTGCCGACGATGATCTTTTTTGACGAAGGGGGCCGGGAGATTCCGCGGCGCGTCTGGGGATTCATGACCGCCGATCAATTCCTGGAGTTTCTGGAATCTTTAAAAGAGAAAAAAGGGGTTCCGCCTCACTGATGGCAAACCGGACGGCGTCCCGCAGGAAAGTGTTAGTTCCGCCACAAAATTGCCGCCAGGCCTTGTACCGCCCGTCTTCGCATTTTTCCATATCCTGTTTGTAATACTCCCCATTAGTCGGCGGACAAACAGTGTAGAACCGAAATCAATTTTGCCTGGGCCGGTGGTGCCGGGCGCGGGGATAGGCCCGTGCGAGAGATCCGGCTTTTCAGAAGAGAAACCTTCCGGCAGCGTCCGGATATTCCCGTCTGGAATGTACGGGTTTAGATGTTTTTACAATCCTCTGAAAAATACTTATAATGTGCCAGCTTTTGACGTTGGTTTTCCGGGCGCCGCAAATATGTCACACGGCTCTTTTTGAGAGATCGCAAGAAAATGGTGGTTTTTGTAAGTATTTTTGTTTGTTACAGTTAAGAATCATGACCCCGTAGCGCGGTTGGATGGAGCGCCTGCCTTCTAGGCAGGGGGTCGGCTGTTTGAATCCGCCCGGGCGCGCGTCATCCGAATCCCGGGAAATCAAGGACAGGGGGTTGTCAGTCGATACGTTCTGTGATCTCGATCTTATGAAAAAACACCGGACCCTTATTGCCGTAATACTGTCGATTGCTGTTGCCCTGTCAGGGATGGGGATGCCGTTTGCCGAAGCCAGTTATATCGCCCTTTCCTCGGCTTCGTATGCGGTCCTCGACGCCAAGACGCACAAGATCCTTTATTCGAGAGCCCCCTATACGAAACGGGCACCGGCAAGTACCGCGAAGCTCGTTTCGGCCATGGTTATCCTGGACCATCTTGATCCCGATCAGGTAATCCGTGTCGCGCCTTCCGCGACCAGGGTCCAGCCGTCCAAGATTCATATCGCGCCGGGCGAGCGGTTCTATGTCCGGGATCTGATCAAGGCGATGCTCCTTTATTCGGCGAATGACGCCGCTTATGCGCTCGCGGTCGCCTCAGCCGGTTCCGTGCCTGTTTTTTCCTCACGCATGAATGTAAAAGCGCGTCTGGTCGGCGCGAAGCATTCCCGTTTTGTCAGTCCTGCCGGGCTGCCCGCCGAGGGGCAGTATACGACCGCCTATGACCTGGCCAAGATCGCGGCCGCCGCGCAGCGATACCCGCTGATCGTTCAGACAATGCGTCAGCGGTACGCGGTCATTTACAGTCTGAACGGAAGAAAGTTCTACCTGAAGAACACGAACAAGATGCTCTGGGCCTCCCAAGGCCGGGAGATCATCGGCAAGACCGGATACACGAGGGCCGCACGCCACTGTTTTGCCGGCCGCATCAAAGTGAACGGGCGGACCATGCTGGTGGGACTTATGAGCGCTCCGCGCCGGACGCATCTCTGGTCCGACCTGAAAAAGGTCGGCCTGTTCCCGCCGTCGCTCTCGAAACAGGCCGCTTCGAACCCCATCCTCGTGAACCGG
>MWBI01000085.1 GCA_002068945.1 Candidatus Omnitrophica bacterium ADurb.Bin314 | reverse complement strand
GTTGCTGGTGTAGGGTTCGAAGCACTCGTTGTTGCCGAGGATCTGTGCGGTGCTGGCGGTGGGCGCGGCGGCGATGATGCCGGCCACGCTGGCGCTGATCCGGGTCTCGTTCGAGGTTGAGCGTGAGCGCAATTTCGCGATCGCGGTGTGGGGGAGCCTTGCGGTGGTGGGTGCGGCGCTGGGCCCGATCGTGGGCGGGGTGCTGCTGGAGCACTTCTGGTGGGGCTCGGTGTTCCTGATCAACGTGCCCGTGGTGATCGCCGCGTTGATCGCCAACAAGCGGGTCGTACCGCCCGTGACCAATCTTAAAAAACCTTATCCGGAATGTCCGCTGCCGCTTGTCCGGGACAAAGCCAAGTCCGCCGACGTCACGAACGTCATGTTCAACAACTTCGGTTTCGGCGGACAGAACGCGTCACTGGTGTTCAAACATGTCAAAGCGTAGGATCGTCGTTACAGGAGTGGGGGCGGTGACGCCTCTCGGGAACAATGTCAGGGATACCTGGCTCCGTGTCACACAGGGTAAATCGGGGATCGGTCCTATTACGCTTTTTGACGCCTCGACGTTCAACACGCGGATCGCGGGCGAAGTGAAAAATTTCAATTTTGAACGCTGGCTCGAACGGAACCCGCCACTCGCGTCTGCCACGCGCAGTACGTTCTTCGCGCTTCAGGCCGCCGCGGAAGCCTATAAAGACGCGATGTTGAAGCCGTTCAGTGTTGATTCGCGGCGCTTCGGCCTTTATTTCGGTGCCGGGGACAGCGGAATCGATTTCGAGCCGTTTATCAAGACCCTCATGGCCTCCTTCGGCCCGGGCGCCGAGTTGGTCGATAAGGGGAAATACCTCCACCATGCCCCGGAACACATGAGCGCCTTGCGCGAGCTCGAAAGCCAGCCGTTCATGACGGTAACGCATCTGACGCGCCTTTTCGACATCCGGGGTCCCGTGTCGAACTGTCTGACAGCCTGCGCGGCTTCCTCGCAGGCGATCGGCGAAGCTTACGAATGGATCAAGCGCGGTGATGCGGATGTTATGATGTCGGGCGGTTCTCATTCCATGGTCTATCCGCTGGGTATCGCGGGTTTCAGTCTCCTGACCGCGCTGTCGACGCGTAATTCGGAGCCCGAGAAAGCGTCGCGGCCGTTCGACAAGAAACGTGACGGTTTTGTGATCTCGGAAGGCGCTGGCGTGCTGATTATCGAGGAACTCCAGCACGCGAAGAAACGCAAGGCGCATATTTATGGTGAGGTTGTCGGCTACGGTTCGACAGCCGACTCGTACCGGCTTACGGATATGGATCCGGAGGCTCGCGGGGCCTCGGAGGCGATGCGGATCGCGATGACGAAAGCCGGCATCGGACCCGCTGACGTTGATTACATCAACGCGCACGGGACCTCGACCTCGGTCAACGACTCTCTTGAAACAACCGTAATCAAGAAGGTCATGGGGGAGTATGCGAAGAAGATCCCTGTGAGCTCGACCAAATCGATGCTTGGGCATATGATCGCGGCGGCGGGTGGTGTGGAAGCGATCTTCTGCCTGCTCGCAATGCGTGATTCGATCATCCCTCCGACGATCAATTATGAAGAGCCCGACCCGGAACTCGATCTGGACTATGTTCCCAACGTTGCCCGCCGCACCGACGTGAATGTCGCGCTTTCCAACTCATTTGGCTTCGGCGGTCAGAATATCTGCTTGGCATTGAGGAGATACGATGGCGCATGATCTTGTTTTTATGACCGGAGCGACCGGTGTGCTCGGTCAGGAGCTTGTCAAAAAACTGCTGCTCACGACGGAGTCCGATATCGCGATTCTTTCACGCGCGAAGAATCGCGTGCCCCATGCCGAGCGTGTCCGGAAGATCCTGAAGGCGGCGGGGATGGACGCCCATTTCGGTTCGCGGGTCCGCGTGGTGGAAGGGGATGTCACGAAGCGTAAATTCGGATTGAAGAAAGAGGATCTCGATTTTCTCGAAAGGGAATGCCGCGTTTTTTATCATATTGCCGCCCTGACCGCGTTGAATGGAACGGATAAGGAATGCCAGCAGATTAATGTGGGCGGGACCGAACACGCGCTTGAGCTTGCGTGGGATCTCCGGAAAAAGGGGAATCTCGAGCGCTTTATCTATTTCAGCACCGCGTTCGTGGCCGGCAGTGTCTGGAATTACCGGTCTACGGAGGATTCGCTTCCCGAGAAACCCGCATTTGCAAACTACTACGAGTCCAGCAAGCATGAGGCAGAAGGCAAGGTCCGGAAGGCGATGGGACACGGCCTGCCGGTGACCATCATCCGGCCGAGCATCGTGGTCGGCGACTCCGTGACGGGCGAGGTTTCCGATTTTAACGTGATCTACCCTTTCATCAAACTGTTCGCGCACGGCATCCTGACGAAGCTTCCGACCCACCCTGAGAATACGTTCAATATCGTGCCGATCGATTTCGTCATCAACGCGACGACGGCCATCGTCAGGAATCCCCGATCGATCAACAAGTGTTTCCATCTGGTGTCGCCGGAGCCGCCTTCCATCGGTTCCCTGGTGGCTCTCCGCGAATCTTTCCCGAAGGTCGCCAAGATCGAGATGATCGATCCGTCGAGCTTTAAAAAGGACCAGCTGGACCCGCAGGGGCAGATGGTCTTTTCGATGCTGGAGCCCTATCTCGGTTATTTGAACGGCAAGTTGACCTTCGACACCTCGAACACCGAAGAAATCCTGCGTGATACGGACGTCCGGATGCCTGAGACGGGTCCCGCTTTCCTGAAAACGCTGATCACCTATGCCGCCAAGGCGGGATATTTGGCGATCTGACGGGTTCCGGAGCGTTTCGGTATGTTTTTAGCGGCGGATCGGAAATAGCGCAAATCCGATCGGTCCAGGGAGCGCATGAAGGAGATGCCCTCCGGTCAGTTGTTCCATCCGGTGCGCGTTTTTTGTCGTGCTTCTTGTCTTTCTTGCCTGTCCCTCTATCCCCGAATTAGCGGCCGACCCTGTATCTGTCTCCGCCACGGATAACGCATGATAATGTCAATGTTCTTATGCAAGGATTGAGAGGCGTTTTCTCGAAGATCAGTTCCCGGACCCTGTTTTTCAGCCCCTAGGGATTTTTATCGGTGTGAATGGCGGGGGGGGATATGAGGTTCTGGTCACGGGCATCGGAAGATTGGTTTGCGCGGGCCATTCCACCCGATCCTTTCGAGATACGGGCGCTTTTTGATCCCGTCAGCCTATGCCGGGAAAGCCGCTCGGGCCAGCCGGAACCGGGATGGTCGCGTTGCTTCAAAAGAAAAAACAATGGCCAAGGCGGAATAGGGGTTTTTATTTCTATCGCCAGTGTGTCGGGTGTTTCAGCGCGGCCATTTTCAGGGCATCCGCGAGGATGAGCGTGAAAACGGCGGCGGCAAGCGGATGAAACAATGCTGATACCGGATTCGCCTTGACTATCGTATGGGTCTTAAACGCCGTGATCCAGATGATGAACGCAAGTCCTGTCGCCAGAATCCCGGCCAGTGAATTTCCGAAACAGAAAGGCAGGATGGCGAACGGTAACACCGAAAAAAGAAAAGTGCTCAGGACACAGCGTAGAAGGTCCGCCGGATTTTGTTCAAAGGCGTGAAGGTAGATGCGCCGCCACCCCCGCCATAGCGTCTCGAACGAGTCATACATCCGGGTACCATAGAGATTCATTCCGAAAGCGCAAATCCCCTTTGCCCCGGTTTCCTTGGTCTTTCTCATCAGCGCGAAGTCTTCGAGAAAAGCCTCCTTGACCGCGTGATGACAGCCGAGTTTCCGGTAATGGCTGTGCCGGAGAAGGAGGTACTGGCCGTTTCCGAAGTAGACCTTTGATTCGGGATCGTTGATCTTCCGGACAGGGAACCATAGCCCCATGTAGCCCATCGCGCAGGGCTGGATGAGGTTTTCCCAGAAGCCGTGAGCCAGACAGCGGGGAAGCAGGGTCAGGAGGTCAAGGGAGTTTGTTTCCGAAAAAGCGATCGCGGCGTCGACGCTTCCCGGTTCGTGTCTTGTGTCGGCGTCCGTGAAAAGCAGCCAGTCGCCTTTGGCGTAGTCTTTGCCGAGATGAAGCGCATAGTTCTTTCCCGTCCAGCCTTCAGGAGTCTCGGGAGTATTGAGATATCCCAAAAAGGGTCCGTCGCTACTGTCCTTTTTTGTACCGAAAAAGGTGCCTGACCCCTTGATTTCCTCAGCGCCAAGGTCTTTCAGGATCGCTTCGGTTCTGTCTGTGGAGCCGTTATTGATGACGATGATCTCATCGCTCTCTCGGAGCTGGCTCAAAAAGGGCCGGACGCATGCCGCGATGTTTTTTTCCTCGTTCCGGGCCGGGATCAGGACCGTCACAGAACCTTTGCGAATGTTTCCGGAAGGAATTCTGAGCGCGGGGGCTTGGGCCAGTTCGGAGAGGGACCGGATGCTACGGTAAATCCATACACCAAGCGCAGTCAGGAGATAGGTCAGGAGGATGGGCTCCATAGAGTCAGGCATCTTAGCAAATGGAGATGGCGGGTCAAGGAAAACTATCAACGGCTAGCATTTCTAATCGTTGGGATGGATTGATTATTGGAGGCGCCTGGCTTATAATACTCGCTCTTCACCATAAACCTTTTCCGCCACAAGGCATAGGTTGGTTCCGCGCTTGCGATGGTAAGTCGGTCATGCTAAAGGCATAAGGATAAACGACATGAGTGTTTCAGATTACGGAGCCCGGTTTCTTCCCAAAGAGTCCCTTGCCGGGATCGTTTCCGATTTCCAGCCCGGGCGAAAGGTCCGCGTGGCGGGGAGACTCATGTCCCGCC
>MWBI01000084.1 GCA_002068945.1 Candidatus Omnitrophica bacterium ADurb.Bin314 | reverse complement strand
ACGGCCGGAACCCAAACGCAGCGGACCCGCCGCCATCATTTGCCTCAACTGCTGGAGGTCATAAATGACATGCTCGATTTCCAGCCGGCTGGTTCCATTTCGCCCCAAAATGGCCGGGAGCCGTTCATTCTCGATCTCATTCAAACTGGCATGACGGGCCTGAACCACAAAATGCCCGCCGTTCTTTGTAATCCCGACGGAACTGCTGACAAGATTTCCGCCGGGGAAAGCTACCTCACCAAAAAGAACACCCGCTGTCCTGAGATCGCCGATCATCCGGGCTGCTTCACCCAGATTGATTTTAAAAACCGAAAGCGCCGCCCGGAAATCAATGCCCGCCTGCGGATACCAGTAAATCCTGAACTTTCTCTGGCTTGTCTTTGCGATATTCCTCGCCGCGTAGAACAGCCCCGCGTCTCCGGGAAATTCACCGTCGGACTCCGCGACTGTGATAACCCACCGTCTCAAGAGCGCATCATTTTGAATGAGCCGTTCCAGCGCGGTCTTGTTCTCGCCATACTGCGGAGGAACAAGAGCCACCACTTCAAGATCAGGGTCCTGGGCGCTTTCATGCAACGCGTTCAGGACTTTGGACATGGCGATCTGCTCACTGCCCTGCCTGGGCATCGCGACCGTCGTGGAATTTTTCGGGACCGCCTGCGGCTTCGGTAATTCGGGTAAGGAACGCCCTGCCCGGGCATTTTTCCGGCGTAACCCGGCAAGCTCACGATTCCAAACATTGTGATACTTTCCGCTGAAGTTTGTCAGGATAGGAACGATGTGAAAGCCTATCGCCGCGAAGGGCAGTATGATCTTGCCGACGCTCATAAGCGTGGTCGCTGTAAGCCAGTGAAGTCCCAAAAAGGTTAGCACGACCGTCGGAAGAAAAAGTGATGAAATGCCCAGAATAGTGATAAAACGGCGCCAAAACCTTCCGTAGTGCATGGCCATCTTGGAACCGGCCGGCTGATTCAAGGTCACCTGGCTGTTCAGGGCATATGTCAGGCCCTGCTTCGCGTTCATGACATCCCTTTTGGTGTCTTCGGGTGTATTCAATCCCAGCCTTTCCATTTTCCTTCCAAGAGAGCGATAGCTTCTGAGAGTGTTCATTTTGTGCAGGAAAACAACGGGGCTCACCCAAAGCCACACGCGCACCACCGGGTAAAGGAATCGAACCAGCCGATTGTGCAAGATCTTCAAACTGTCAAAAAAAGAAAGAGACTTTAACCCCCGCACTACCTTGGGCGGAAAAAGGTCCATTGTCTGTGACATGCCTATCAAATGATGCGCAAGCGCATAACTTACGTTGAAAATATCTCCGTAATCCACGATCCCCTGCTGGAATCGGTGGAGTTCATGGAGCACCATCGGCGCTTTCGAGGATTTCTTTCTGGATTGCACGGTGATCCGTCGGGCGGTCAGGATGGAAAGAACCGTCAGTATCCCGTAGATCGCCGCAAGATCATCGCCGATCCCGTCCTTCCACATGCCGAGATCCTGGAATTTCATTTTTGAAAAGGCGAGGTGTTTATTCCCCGCGAGTTCCTGGGCCTTGATCAAGATCGTACTAAGGCTTTCGCGATCAAAATCCCTCGCATCAGCAAGGATGCTGATCCATCCATTGATCGACGTGATCACGTCCTCCAGCAACTCTTTGTCCTGGGCCTGGCCTTTCTGCTCCAGCCTGATCTGAAGCTCCCTTGTCTCGACCACGAGATCGTTCAATCGACCCCGGGGATCCAGGGATTTCAATTTCTGTTTGAGCGATCGCGCCATTTTGGTACCCGCCCATAACGAAACGATCGAGCCGATGGCAAGTGAGAGACCGGTCCGGATCATGTCCCCGAAGGAAGCCATCCCTTTCGCGCTTCCAAAGAAATATTTCCAGCTCGAGAGAATCTGACGGAAACTCCCCTCACCGGCAAGAACCGAGCGAACGCTTCCGGAAAGGTTTCGATCGGGATGACGGAGCAATTGAAAGAGAACGGCGGGCGGAAGATCGCTTCCATAATGCAAGGGCAACGCCGCAGGCCCTGCTGACGGAGCAGGCGTTTCACCCTTTTCCGGAGCGGGAATTCCCGTCCAGATTTCGACAGGCATATTATCCCCCAGCTTTCCGTCGGGATCTTCGACCTGAACCACAAGCGCATCCCTGTCTGAAAGCCAAAGACCGTTTTCATCCGCAAGCGGATGCACCTTGAAGACCGTTCCGTCCAGCACATCGCCCAGCGGCGTTCTGACCCGAACCCGTTCCCCTTCGCGAACACTTCCTTTCGGGACATCGATGAGATGATCGCTGTCTGACAGGTCCGTACTTCCGAGAAAAACAAGGGAGCTCAAAACGCGGATCCCCGTCGCCCTTCCGGGAATTACGGTCTGCCCTTCCGCGGGGATGAGCCCTGTCACGCGGCCGGCAACCGGCGCCCTGATAACGATCTCTGGATTGACCCCTTCGAGGCTGGCGATACGAAGACCCGCTTCCGCATTGAGTTTGCGAAGTTCTTCGGGGGAGACGGCCGCGAAATCCCGGTTCGCAGCACTCATTTCATCCACCAGTTTCTGAAGTCCCCTTGCCGCAGCAAGCTGCTCCTGCCGGTAGCCGGAAACATCGATGAACCCGACAGGTGTTCCGGCGGGAACAACCGCTCCTTCCGGGACAAGCGCGTGAAAAACACCCCCCGGAACACCGGGCGCAACCGGGACCATGACGTGGAAAGGTTTACCTGCGCCGAGAGGCGGGTCACTCATGCCCTGCTCACGTCGCCGATCAAGCCTTAGCGAATAGGTAATTTGAGAATCATGCCTCGCCCCGGAAGGCGAAACAAAATCGATCGTCAGAAGGAATTGTCCGCTCACGGGATCGAAATCGCCGAGATCATAACGCAGCACCCATACGGTTTCTCCATTGACCTGCAGTTCTGCGTTATCGAAATCCGCATTTTCTATGGGAAGCCGGAAAGAAATCTGCCCCGCATCAAGCTCAACACCATACACCGCAACATCGCCCTGATTCACCTGCCCTCTCGCGAGCTTTACAATCTTCAAGGGATGGGATGCTTTGAGCGTTCGAATCGCTTCCTGATAATTTCTTTCGCGAAGTTCACGCTCCAGAGATTCCTTCTCGAACTGCAAATTTGTGTATTCCGCGGCATTCACGGACCCGTCCGCCAGTTGGGCATCAATAAGCGCTATCTCGGCTATTAATGTGCGGATACGGCTCGCATTTTCAGGATCCATGATCTTCAGGATCACATCCCCGCTTGAAACCATATCCCCTTCCTTGACCGCGTATTCGGGAATTCCGGACAATGGCGCTGAAAGATTCAAAAGAACGGGGTTAACCGCTGTTTTTCCGTTAAAAACGCTGCCCCCCGTTGATCCGGTCTCCGGCGCGGAAACAGCCACCGGAGATTCCTGCGAGGTTTCCGGAACCGGCGGAGGCGCGGCCAGTGAAGCACCGGCGGAGACAGTACCAGCCAACGGTAAAGCATTGGTCGCATTATTAATGGCGGATGCAGGATTGGTGACGCCGCCTCCGGCAATGGTGGGTACTGAAACCGTTGCTTCCGAAGCAGGCTGATGAGCGACGGAAGAAGCCGTTGGTTCGCCCGGAACCACCGGCGGCGTACGAGGCGAAGAAGCCGCTGAAACAGGTACCGGCCGCTCTTCCCCGCCGATCTCCGGGAGAGACGGATCGTCAGACGGTGCCGCTTCCGGCAAGGAACTTTCGGACACCTCAACATCATGAGGAATCTCTGCAGTTCCCGAAGTGCCGCCCAGTAAAATCTGCATGACCGGGGACAAACCGGCAGACTGATTCCGGGAAGCAGGAGCCGGTAATTGAGTTGAGTCCGCCGAACCAGGACCAAGGAGCAAAACCTGGTGTTTTACCGAGGCAGACCGGGAATCCCCAACTACCGGCTCAACAGACTGCTTCGCCGTTGTTCCTGCAGGCGCGGGTTCTTCTCGCAATGCTTCCTGAAAAGCATGTCCTGAAGTTCCTCCGTGGGAAACATCTGGTCGTGGGGCCCGTGATACAAGATGCCGTGAAGAAGCATGTGTTGTTTCCCGACCGGTTTTCTCAACCCCGGGATCTCCTGGCGCACCAGTTGCGAACGGTTCTTTTTCTTCATAAGAAGCCTCTCCTTTTTCTTTCAATTTCCGGTTTAACGGATTATTTTCATTAATGGCCGGCTCTTCCCGAGACACAGCACGGTTTTCATTCTCAGCAGCGACATCAGCACCCATATCCGTTAAACCGGCAACACTCCCGTCGCCTGCCGGCTGAACCACAGATGATTCTGATGCGGACAACATTGACGCACGCCCTGAATCCAGAACTCCGGCCCGGTCCGCGAGGCCCTGAATCCTGTCCCGAAATGCAGGATTAACGATAACGCGACCTTTGGCGACAGACCGCTCCATCGCATCACGGTGGTTCCAGGCACTGTGAAAGGGATTGTCCCAATTAAAAAAAACTTTCTGGAAGCTTGACGGATCAACCGTATCTTCCGGATTCACCAAACGCGCTGTCAGGATCGCATTCAAAACGGCTTTACGATAACCCTCGATTGTAGCCGGATCCGATTCGGGATTCTTCAGGTGCTTTTTAAACCCCGGTACCGCGCGGCCAAGCTCATCATCTAACCGTTTGATTGCCAAAGCGGATTCTTCATTATGGTCCGCTTCACCTCCGGTTGAAATTTCATCGTCAATGCGGGAATCCGCTGCCGCAGCCTTGACCAGACCCGCCCCGATCGCTGACGGTCCGGAAACTACGGCTGCCTTTATCGTCCCGGCGGATTCTTGAGACACAACTTCGCGGACAAACAACTGCTGCGCCTGCCGGAGCGTCTCTTCCGAAACAATCGTCACCCGAAGGATTTCGGCAAAACGCCTGATATCTTTTTTTCCGCCCCCTTCCGGTATCGTATTGAGAATACGCGTTGTAAAATCGTCGTACATTTCATAGGCATTCCCCAATTCCGTGCCGACATCTCCCGACCTGAGCTCTATCCCGGCAGAAGCGCCGGTCCCGGCCCCCTTCATATCGGCTTCAGGAGTCCCGGCAAATGCGCCCGTCACAAGCGAAACGAAAAGCACCATGACCCCGATCAAGGGTTTCAGGCCGGGGAAAAAAGATTTTCCCGCGCTTCCCGTCTTCGGATCACCACGAATTTCCGAACGCGGAGAATCAGCCATCGTTCCGGGCTTTTCAACGGCAATCCCTGAAACCGGTAAGCGCGAGCCGGCATCCAGGCCCGGCTCAAATCCTCTTTCAAATGCCGGCCGATGCATCTTTTCGATCACTCTCGGAACTGTCCCGGGAAAGGCGTTATTTCCGGAAAGATGTGTTCTGAACACCGGAAGAAGGCCTGCCATCATCCCCCAAAATCCGGCTGTTCCAGCGATTACGGCTAAATCCTTCGCCGGAATTTTCACGCCCCGGAACTCCGAGCGGCTACCCCCGGCATTCCGCCACGAAAGCTCACCCAAAACGCCCGCTATTGCTTCCAGCTTGAGAATCGCCTTATTCACCTCGGCACGAGCTTCGATAAGTCCCATCCGGCATTTCCACGCCTCAGAGACATATTCGGCCAGTTTGTCTTCCGTAACAAGCCGCCGCCCGGCCACCTGCGCTTGCCGGGCACGACGGATATCATTCTCAAGACGCTGAAGTTCCCCCGCAAGAGTCCTGATCTTGTCCTGGTTCTTTCCCATGCGGTAAACAAGCCCGGAGATATCGTCTTCAACCGTACGCTGGACATCCGTGAGAACGCTGTCTGTGATCTCCACCTTTTTGGAAGACACTCTCTCTTCAACATCAATACTTTTCCCGAAAGAGATTTGCCCCTTCAGCCCGCCGGCGGTCCGGTCCTTCGTGCGCCGATCCAATCCCGAATCCCAGGCCGTGCCAAGGTCGCCCTTAGTCGAGGAACTCATGCGCGAAGGGCTACCTAAATTATCAATAAAGCTGAATCCTCCAAACCCGAGGCTGAAACGACCCCGTGCATGCTCGAGTTCCCGAACGATCACAGCGGCCTCGCGCCCTTTATAGGCCACGGCCAGCTCCCGGCTGGGAGGAGGCTGTTTACCGCTTTTGTTCGTTGCGTCATGGCGCAAGCGTTCAATAATTCCGGGATCAGCTTTCCAGTCCTGTGGTAACGTGTTTTCCCTTAAATCGATTACAAACTCCGTTTCAGCGGTCATCCCCGGGGCAAAAAGATTAGCCAGCAGGGCTTCCTTCGCTTTAAGTGAGAAACGGTATTCATCAGCCTTAAGCTTCCACCCGCTCTGGATATTCCGGATTTTCATCCTTTCAAGATCGGAGGCTTCAACTCTTCCCTGCGCCGCCGCCATGGCCGGCTCTAAAGCCCGTATCGCTTTTTGAGCGGTCTCATAAAGCGCCCGGAGTTCCCTGATCTCGAGCGCGATCCCGGCATAGTACGCGTAGCGCTCCCCGATAACTTTCTGGTGATTGAGCTGAGCCATTTGCGTGATCTTTTCGGCAAGCGCCCCGGCCAGCATGGGTTCTCCCCGCAAAATGCTGCCGAGCGAGGCCGCAAGATTAACCGCCAGCGTTGCGAGGCTGCCCACCCCGTATCCCGCGACACCTCCTTCTACCACGTAGGGAATAGCTGCTCCTAACCCTCCGCTAAAAACAGGTTTCCCGTCCACCAGGGCAACTTCCGTAAAAATCGACCAGCTACCTTTCAGGCGATCCTTTTCGATTTCCTTGATCGCAATCTCGATCTCGGCTTTTTTGACTTTTGGATCGTTCTCGAGGATTTTCCGGAGCAGCAACCCGGAATCGACATGGGTCACCGGAAGCAGAGCAACAGGCTTTCGCGGCAGGGAATACTCCTCGGCCGAACGAAGGGTCTTTTTGAGTTCTGTGTGCGAAACTGTGGCGCAGCCCGAAACAAGTCCGGCAAGCGCCGTCCCCGCCAAAGTCAGAAAGCGCCTTCTGTTCATCTCTGATACCGGTTTCAATTCTCCAGACCGGACCTCGGGCCGGGCCACCTTTGAGGACCTTGTACCCCGGGACAAAACTGCGCTGTATTTCGCCAGGACATCTGCCTCAGCGCTCCGAAATGCCTGGAAATCGTCATGTCCCATAAGTTTCTTCGCTATCGCGTCCGGCGTGATCGAACCCTGCGCCGTCGCCAGGGCGTCCGCCGACCGGTAATCTCCCACAAGAAGTTTCTCGTACCGGTCCGTATCGGGCTCGTCCCTGAACGAAGGCCGAATGCCGGCGAACGGAAGGCCTTCCGAGCGAAGCCAGTTCTCAAGACCCTCGGCGTGATATCCTCCGGTAACTATGGCGATGAAAAAGGGCCGGTCCGGCAAAACCCGAGTCTCCCTGAGCCGGTCTTTTATTTGTTTCGCAAAAACGTCATCGCGTTTTTGGGCTATTTGATAGAATTC
>MWBI01000083.1 GCA_002068945.1 Candidatus Omnitrophica bacterium ADurb.Bin314 | reverse complement strand
CGGTATCTCAAAAAGTTCAGACCGCATCTATGCGTTGGGTTTGCGAGTTTTGTCTCGTACCCCGGCCTGAGGGTCGCGGCATGGGCTGGTATCCCGACGCTTGTCCACGAACAGAACGTGTTCCCGGGGAAGGCAACCCGCTGGCTTGTCCGTCATATGGATGCGGTGGCCGAGAGTTTCGAGGGGACAAGGTTCCCGAAGGATCTGAAGGGTGTCCGGACAATCGGTCTGCCGTTGCGGCGATCCATTCTGGACCGGCCTGCCGGCCCGAAAACGAGAGAGGAGAAACTCCGGATACTGGTCATGGGAGGTTCGCAGGGAGCCCAAGGGCTTAACCGCGCGGTCCTTGGCGCTTTTTCGGGTCTTTCCTCTGAAGAAAAAATGAAATTAGCCGTTACTCATATCGCCGGGGCGGAGGACCAGGAAAAGGTTTCTTCGTGGTACCGGGAGCTTGGAATGACGGCTCAGGTCTATGCGTTTCACAAAAACATGTTCGAGTTGTTCCGCGATACGGATTTGGCCGTGACCCGCGCGGGCGCGAATACGCTTTTTGAACTGGCTTTTTACGGGATTCCGGCGTTCGTGATCCCGTTTCCGTACGCTGGCGGTCATCAGAAACTGAACGCCGAAGCGTTCGCGCGTAAAGGGGCCCTGGAGTATCATGAGGAAAGTGAAGATGCGGCGGGCTGGCTTAAATCGAAACTGCGGGATGTCCTTGCAGGGGCGTTGAAACTGGATGCCATGACCCAGGCCATGAAGGGGCTCGCGAGACCTCAGGCCGGCATGGAGTTGGCGAGGATGGCATCGGAGTTGATCAAAAAATGACACGAATCGTCAGTGATGACCTGGTGAAAGATTGCCGCGAAGCATATCTGATCGGTATCGGCGGGTCCGGAATGAGCGGGCTTGCTCGCATCCTGAAACATCTCGGCCTTTCGGTCGGGGGCTCTGATTACAAGGAATCTTGCGTAACGCGTAATCTCCGTCATGACGGCATTCGCGTCAGCATCGGACAGAAAGACATCGGCCTGGGAGACGCGGATCTCGTGATTTATTCTTCGGCGATCCGTCCCGATCATCTCGAGCTTGCGGAGGCCAGGAAATCCGGACGGAAGGTGTATCACCGCGCCGAAGTGCTTGCTTCCCTCATGAATCACGCCGATACCGCGATCGCGGTTCTCGGCACCCACGGCAAGACGACGACCAGCGCGATGACTTCCTTTGTGCTCTCGAGGATCGGAGCGGAGCCGACGTGCTTTGTCGGCAGCGATATGATCAACTTCGGGACGAATATTGTTGCGGGGGGGCGTAAGTTCTGGGTTTCTGAGGTGGATGAAAGCGATAGTTCGCATGAGTTTTACGCTCCTCATTACGCGATCATCGCGAACCTTGAACCGGAGCACCTGGACCACTATCAAAGCTGGGAGAACCTTCAGAATTCGTTCCGGCGGTTCCTCGCGCAGATCCATCATCCGGGCCTGGTGACCTATTTCGGCAACGACCCGGTCCTTTCGCAGCTTGTTCGTGAAAGCGGCAAGCCGTCGGCAAGTTTTGGTTTTACGGAGGATTGCGATTTTGCCGCGCAAAATGTGAAGCCCCTGCCGTTTGGTACCGAATTCGATCTCCATGAGGCCGGTTTCTTCAGCCGGAAGGTCACACTGTCGGTGCCGGGGCGCCACAACGTCGCGAACGCGCTCGCGGTGATCGGGCTGCTTTCCCAAATGGGGTTTGAACTTGATTCGATCTGCGGGGCGTTGCGGGAATTCAAGGGGACGAAACGGCGCATGGAAGTTAAATGGCAGTCCTCGCAGTTCATCGTCCTGGATGATTACGCGCACCATCCGACGGAGGTGAAGGCCGTGCTCAAGGCCCTTCGTGAAACGGGAAAGTATGTTCGCGTGATCTTTCAGCCCCACCGGTTTAGCCGGACGTATCTTTTTTACCGGGATTTCGCGCATGCCTTCGATGATGCCCACGAAGTCCTTCTGACGGACATCTATGCGGCGGGTGAGCCGAACCCTCACGGCGTCAGCGTGGAGTTGATCGCCAATGAAGTGGCCTCCGCGGGACATCCGAATGTACGGATCGTTCACAGGGACAGGGTCATTCCGTATCTTTCGGAGCATCCGCTTGCGGATGGCGTCATGGTGTTTATGGGGGCGGGGGACATCGGGGATTTGGCGAATGATTTTGTCGGCAATATGAACGCCCATCCCTCGGCGTGATCCTCCGGTCCGTTTCGTCATGATCCACTAAACGATGCAGGGAATTATTCCAGATGTCTCAGTCGCTGCTGCGTGATCCTCGATTTGCGATCTTCCGTGATCTCACGGTGGGTGTAGTTCGCGGCGGAACTTCCGCGGAACGGCCCATATCACTCCGATCCGGCCGCGCGGTGCTGAACGCTTTGCGCCGCGTCGGAGTAAGATCGGTTCCGATCGACCCGGCTGACGCGAAAGGTTTCCGGGAAAAGGTGCGGGGTGTCGATGTGCTGTTTCTCGCGCTCCACGGCAATGGCGGCGAGGATGGCGTTCTCCAGGCGACGCTGCAGCGAAAAGGCATCGCCTTCACGGCGTCCGGCGCGGAGGCCTGTCGCGACAGTTTTAACAAGCTGGTTTCGAAGCGTCATTTCGAAAGGCTCGGAATACCGACGCCCGAGTACATCGTCGTTTCTCGCAAGGACTGGAAGAAAAAGACATGCCGCTTTCCGACACCCTTTTTTGTGAAGCCCCTTGATGGCGGATCGAGCCAGGGGGTTTTCCTGGTTGAAGATTTTCCGCGTTCGGCCGTAATGATAGAGCGGTCGGTCAAGCGGTACGGCCGCCTGTTGATCGAAAAGAGAATCGCTGGACGCGAGGTGACCGCGGGAATCCTGGTGGATCTCAAGCTTCCCGTTATCGAGGTGCGGCCCAAGCGTGCTTTTTATGACTATAAAGCCAAGTACACCAAGGGGATGACGGAATATATCGTGCCCGCGCCTGTCCCGGCGAAGGTGGCGGCACGTGTGCAGCGGTTGGCGTGGAAGGTTCATCGCGGGCTGGGACTTGCGGGTTTCTCCCGCGTGGATTTTATGCTGGATGAAAAATTCCGGCCTTATGTTCTTGAAGTGAACAGCATTCCCGGAATGACCGAACTTAGCCTGCTCCCCAAAGCGGCGCGGGCTGCCGGGATCGGTTTTGAAGAGCTTTGCCTCAGGGTCCTGCGGGATGCCCTGGTGCGCTCCAGAAGGAAATGATCGATCATGGGAAAAAGGAAGAATAAGAAAGGGAAGAAACGCGGGTTTTTCGGGTTGCTGGGATCTCTTCTCTTGTTTTTGGCCGGCGTCTCATTTCGTGTGATCCCGTTCGCTTTGGTGGTTGCCGCGTTCCTGTTTGGCGCGTTCGGTGTCTGGAAAGTCCTCCTGGCCGACACGCATCTGAAGGTTTCCGAGATCCGGGTGAATCCCGCGGATGTCCTCACATCGCAGAATATCAAGGTTCTTGAGGATAAGTGGATCGGAAAGAATATCCTCGCGGTGGGCCTCAAGGAGGTCGCCTCGCAGATCGAGCTGGGACCCGGCGCCAAGAGCGTCCGTGTTGTTCGCGAGATACCTTCCACGCTCCGGATCGATATTGTGAAGCGCAAGCCGGCCGTGAATGTGTTGCTGAAACCGGGCGGTCCCTACGCGGTCGCCTCCGACGATGGTGTGGTGATCGCCGTCAGCCCGGTTTTTGAGCCCGCATGGGTGCTGATCGAGGATTTTTCCGAACCGGTCAAGGAGCCCAGGATCGGTTCTCGCATACTGAACAAGGGATTCTTCGAAGCGCTCAAATTTCTAAAAGCGTTTGAGCGGCACGAGCTTTCCCGTAAAGAAAAAATCACGAAGATATCCCTCGATCCGTACGGGAACGTCGCGGTTCGTCTGGGCGAGGGGCCGGACTTTTTGATGGGGCGCCGCCCGACTGAAAAGTTCGCCCAGCTCTCGAAGGCGATGTACCTGTTCAAGACGGAGCCGCGGGAGAATTTTGAGTACGTGGATCTCCAGTACGACCGTGTGGTCGGTAACCCGAGAAAACAAACATGACACAGCCGGCTCCGGACCTCAAACAAAAATGTGCCGTAATCTATATCGGGACCCGGAAACTGGTCGCGGTGCTCGCGGACCTTCGGGAGGTCTCGGCCCGCGTGCTCCACAAGGAAGAGGTGATCTTCCCGGACGGGTTTGAAAAGGGTTTTGTTTGCAATCTCCAGAACGCCGCCGCAACGGTTGAAAAACTTCTTGGAGCGCTTCTCCCGGCCGAGGCCTGGGAACATGTGCCGGTCTATGTGGTGCTCGGCAATAAAGGGTTCAGGATGCGCCGCCATTCGAGCTGCGAGTACTACACGCCGGAGAAACGGACCATCAGCCCGAATGAGGTGCAATCGGTCGTCCAGCAGACGCGTAGCGTTGCCATGTTGCCTTTGACGGAAGCGATCCTTCAGGCGGTACCCGAATCGTTCCTTGTCAATGATATGCCGGCCGTTCGTAATCCCGTCGGACTCGAAGCGGAGCGCCTCGGTGTCACGCTGCAACTGTACACGATGGAGTTCCAGAGCTTCCGGAATATCATGAAGGTGTTTGAAGCGATCGATGTGGATGTCCAGGGGTTTTTCCCGAAAACACTGACGATCCCGGAAGCGGTGCTGACCGACGCGGAAAAGCAGGAGGGTGTTCTCGTGATCGATGTCGCGGATGACGCCACGCAGTTCATGCTCTGGAAGAACGGTTATCTGGCCGATATCCGGAGTTTTGACCATGGCGGTCATTACCTC
>MWBI01000082.1 GCA_002068945.1 Candidatus Omnitrophica bacterium ADurb.Bin314 | reverse complement strand
CCGCCTGTACAAGGAAGGCGATATCGCGCTGTTGCTCGGGCAGGTCGCGAAATTGGCGAGCGACTCGAAGGTGGACATGATCGCCTCCAAGCCGAAAAGCGAAACGGTCGTGTTCCCGAAGCCGTATGGTGACCGGTATCAGACGGTCAGCTATGACTTTACGATGCAGGGCGGATATCACCAGATCGGTAAACTGGCCGCGGCGCTTGAATCGCATCCGAAGCTGATCCGGATCCAGAAGATCCAGATTGTGCCGGACAAGGACAAGACCGAGCGGCATGTGGTACAGTTCGAGATCGCCGCGATTTCCGAGCGGATCGGCCCCGTGACGGCCCCGGCGCCGGGGAAGCCTCCGGCAAAGGTGAAATGATATGATTCGTGCCTTGATGCTTTGTGTGGTCCTTTTGATGATGGCGATGCCTGTTTTTGCGGATGAGATCACTTATGATGGCGGAGGGCGCCGCGATCCCTTCATCCCGGTCGAAGGCGGAAGCGGTGTGAAGAAGGCTGGCTCAGGTTCGGGAATGGCGCTTGAAGGGATTATTTATGATCCGTCCGGACAATCCCTCGCGATCATGGCGGGAGATCCGTACCGGGTGGGGGATAGTATCGGCGAGACGAAGATCGTTCAGATCCGGAAAGACCATGTGATGGTTGAAGTCAACGGTGAACAAAAAACGCTCTGGATCCGCGAAGAAGAACAGCTTTAAAACACTGACGGAGGCGTAAAGGCATCATGACCTTTAATTTCCCTGTGAAAAGGATTTCGGTATTTCTTTCGTTGCTATTCTTCCTCGCCTGCGGTCTGTCCGGCATCGCATGGGGCACTGACGACCCCGGTTCCGCGGATGTGCCTGCCGTGCCGGTCGCTTCCCCCGATGCGGCCACGGACCAAGCGCTTGAAAAAAGCGATACAGTCAGCCTGGACTTCAAGGAAGCCGACATCAATACCGTGCTCCGCGTCCTTAGCATGAAAAGCGGCATGAATATCATCTCGGGTCCTGAGGTGAAGGGACTGGTCACGGTGCGCCTGGACAATGTCCCTTGGGAAAAGGCCCTCAGCGTCATCCTGCGGACCTATGATTATGTTTTTGAGCGGGACGGCAATATCATCCGCGTCACGACACGCGAGAAAATGACAATGGAGCCGGTCGAAACCAAGACCTTCATCCTGAATTATTCCAAGGCCAACGAGATTCAGACCGCGATCCAGGATATTTTGAGCGAGCGTGGCCGTATCAAAACCTCGGAACGAACCAATATGGTTGTTGTGACCGATATCCCGACGAATCTCTACAAGATCGGGAAAGTCATCGAAGAACTCGATAAGGTCACGCCCCAGGCCTATATCGATTCGAAGATCATCAAGACGGATGTTTCCAATACTGACAAGCTTGGTATTGATTGGAACGTGGTGGGCGGAATTACAAGCGGTGTGACACGTCCTACGACTTTCCCTTTTACTTCGACTTCCGAAACCTTGCCCGCGTCGGTAAATCAGTTTTTCCCGGTTCTGTCGGGCTCCACTTCGGGTGGAGGAGGTGCGACGGAGGATTATATTGTTAGCCCGGTCAACCCGCGCGACCTCCCTTATGTCGCGAAGGTCAGCGGTAACACACCATCTCTTCAGTATGGCACGTTAAGCTTTTCTGATTTTGCTGCGGTTTTGAGCCTGATAGAAACACGTACGAATTCGAAAGCGATTTCCAATCCGAGAATTGTGGTGCTTAATAATATGACGGCGCGAATCAAGGTCGGGGAAGAAGTGCCTATCCCCAGCTTTGAGCGGAATGAAACCACAGGGAGCATGGAAGTTACGGGATTTTCTTACCGGGATACCGGAGTTGTTTTGAATGTGACGCCCCATATTAATTCGGCTGAAGAAATACTGGTGGATTTGTCGCCTGAAGTCAGTCAGGTTGGGGACAATCAGAAGTTTGGGACCGGACAGATTGAGGCCCCCAAATTTACGACTACGCAGGCTAAAACACAAGTGCTGATCCAGAGCGGGCAAACAATCGCGATTGGCGGGTTGATGTCGGATAAGACGGGCATCACAGAGAATAAGGTACCATTCTTTGGAGATATTCCGCTTATAGGGAAGTTGTTTCGTTCCCAAAATCCTTCGAACGACGCAAACCCCAGCACTCAAAAAGTTGAGACGTTATTTTTCGTAACAGTTACCATGGTGGACTCGCAAGGTCAACCAGTCAGTGCAAAAGATGCTGATCGGAAACAGAACACCGGGACCCAACAGGCCGCGACAGTTTTGGATAAGCAAGCGGGAAGTTCCGGGACGGCAACCGCAGTTGAAGCTGTGAAAGCAGGACAGCCGCAGTGACGGCGGATTCCGGCGCTGAAGCGGTTTAAAAGGGACGGTTCGAAGAATTCTGATCGAAGTGTTGGATTTGCCTGCCTATTTTCCATGCGGACCCGCCTCAATTCGAAACACCACCCAGGATATTGAAAGGAAACAGCATGGAAAGACACATTCTCATCACGCAAGACGCAAACGAAAAACAGGTCGCAATCCTCGAGGACGGCAAGCTCGAGGAGTTCTATATCGAGCGGCCCGACGCGAAGAAACTCTTCGGCAATATCTACGCCGGCATCGTTAAAACGGTCATCCCCGGGATTGACGCGGCGTTTGTCGATATCGGGACCGGGAAGGACGGTTTTCTCTATGTCGGGGATGCGCTCCGTTCGCCGATCGATCTCGATACCGAGTATGACGAGGATGGCGAGGAAAAGTCCGAAGGTCAGCCAGCGGTGGAAGGCGCCGAAGGCCAGCCCCAGCAACAACAGAAGAAGAGCCAGCACCGCGATCGCCGGAACCGGGACCGTCATCACCGATCCCGCCGTCGGCGTATCGAGGAGGTCCTGAAGCCGGGCCAGAAGATCATCGTTCAGGTTGTGAAAGAAGCGATCGGGAACAAGGGCCCGCGTCTTACGACCCTTTTTTCGATCCCCGCCCGCTATCTTGTCATGATGCCCGGCGAAGAGAAGATCGGCGTCTCCCGCAGGATCGAATCGCGGGCGGAGCGCGAGCGCATCCGCAAGATCTTCAGGAATATGGAGATCCCGAGCGGTGTCGGGTTTATCGTGAGGACGAACGCGGAAGGGAAGTCCGAAAAGGAATATGTCCGCGATATCCGCTACCTCGTCCGTCTCTGGAAGAAGATTCACGCGACGATCCAGACGAAGAAGGCGCCGGCCCTGATCCATTCGGAGCTCGGGCTTGTTGAACGCGTGATCCGCGATCACACGAACGAGGAGACCACGAAGATCACGGTCGATCATCTCGATATCTACAAGAAGATAAAACGGTTCATCGAAATCTATATGCCCGGCCAGAAGCTTCCGGTAGAGCTGACGAAGGAGCACGGGAGCCTCTTTGATCGGCACAATATCGAAAAAGAGATCGAGCGCACTTTCCAGAAGAACGTCTACCTCAAGTCCGGCGGCTATCTTGTGATCGAGCAGACCGAGGCCCTGGTCGTCATCGACGTCAACACCGGGAAGTTCACCGGGAACAACAAGGGGCTCGAAGAAACGGTCTACAAGAACAACATCGAGGCCGCGCAGGAGATCGCGCGCCAGCTAAGGCTCCGCGACGTCGGCGGGATTATCATCATCGATTTCATCGATATGGAGGTCCCTGAGCACCGGCGCAATCTCTTCCGGGTCTTCAAGGATGCGGTCAGCAAGGACCGCGCGAAAACGCACCTGCTTCAGGTGTCGGAGCTCGGACTCATCGAGATGACGCGCCAACGCATGCGGCCGTCGCTCGAAAGCGCCGTCTATGACACCTGCCCCTACTGCGAAGGCAAGGGGATGGTGAAATCGAACGCGACGATGGCGATCCAGGTGATCCGCGACCTCAAGCGGGCGCTCGGGGAATCGAAGGACAGGATCATCAGCGCCTACGTCCATCCGGACGTGGCCGAACGCCTCGTGCATCAGGAAAAGAAATCCCTGCGGCATCTCGAAAAACTTACGGGAAGCCGCATCTCGGTCTACCCGGAACCGGGTGCGCACCGCGAAGACGTTAATATCACGTTTATCAAGTAGGCGGCCCGGGACCGCGCGGCGACGGTCGCGTTGGTGACACTGAAATCGGAAAGGTCTATAATCACAAGACGGGTATGCTGTTCCGCGGCGTGTCGGGAACGGTGCGGAAGGGTGGCCCGGAAAAGGGTTTTTTGACAGGATCATCGTAACGGTCGTGGCGGAAGATATTACGGAGGTCCTCGTGAAACAGATGGAGGAGGGCGGACGATTCTTCCGGTCAGCGCTGTGGGTCAGGAACTCATCGAAGGAGAAAAACATCATGGGAATTTTAAAACGCATCGCAAGATCGCTGTTCGGTTCGTCCCCCTCTTCCGGCCGTAAAACCGCCCGCGCGGCTGTCAAGTCAAGAAAGAAGGCGGTTAAAAAGATGAAACCCTCTCCGAAAACGAGGAAGACGCCCGGGAAAAAGATCGCCGCCCGGAAATCCCGAAAGAAAACCATCACGGCAAAGGCAAAGAAAACCGCCAAGGCGAAAACGGCCAGGTCCCGGAAGCCCGCGAAGGTCGCGAAGAAGGCGAAAGGTGCGGCTTCCCAAAAACAGCCGGCGATGGTCAAGGAAGCACTCGCGATCCTTCCCGTGGGCAAGGTGACGCATTATTTCCCGCACGTCTGCGCAGCGGTGATCAGGATTTCACAGGGGACGATCCGTCAGGGTGAGGTCCTTTCGTTCCGCGGGCATACCACGAATTTCAAACAAGCCGCGGATTCGA